>JAJXVI010000087.1 GCA_021782195.1 bacterium
CGAACAGGGCCGGATCATCGACACCATCAAGCAACAGTTCGGCAAAAGCCTTGACGGCAGTGAGCGGTGTTCGAAGCTCGTGCGACACCACCACCAGAAAATCGGTCTTCTGGCGGTCTGAAGCGGAGAGGCGCCCGTGAGCTTCCTCAAGGTCGCGCGCTCCCTGCTCGAGCGCGGCCTGCATGGCCTGTTCGCGTTCCACGAGGAGCGCGCTCTGACCAACCAGACGATTGAAGTCGTCGGCAAGTCGGCCAAGGTCGTCGCCGCCGCTCACTGGAGCGAGACGCTCGATGTTCCCGTGCGCCACCGCAACGGTAAAGGCAAGAAGCTCCGCCACGCGCTGAGAAAGTGCGGTGTGGGCGGCGCGCTCGGTGCGCACACGTGACTCCAGGTACTCAGCCATGCGATCGAACGTGCTGGCAAGCAGCACGACCGTTCCCCTGCGGAAAGGAGCGCCGATGGCGGGCGACCTGGGTTCGGGGAGCGTCCCTGCACCAGGCGGAACCTTGGGAGGCAAGACGCGCGCACGCAGATCGCCGTCGGCGATCGCGTCGGCGGCACGCGCCATCATCGCGAGCGGGACGGCGATGCGGTTCGAGGCGATGCCCGTCAGCGCGAGCACCGCAAGCGCAAGCAAAAGCGACGTGAACAACATCTCGCGACGGGCGGCGGCGATCGCAAACGCCGTGGGCGCCACGTCAACCCCGAGACGGGCGATACCCAGACACTGTCCGCGCACCTCGATCGGGGCGGAAAAGGTACACAGGGCACGGCTCTGGGGCAGTGGGCGCGCGACCCGCCCGACCTGCGAGGGGATGCTACAGGCCAGAATGCGTCCCCGCGGGCCCTCCAGCGACACGTACGCGACGTCGGGCTCCAGGAAGGCACGCTCGACGTACGCCTGCAGGCGCTTCGTCCCCGTGGCATCGGGCTCGCGCTCGTCGGCGCTCTCGGGAGCCAGCGCCTCAGCGCTTCTTGCGACAAGCAACCCGAGGACGCGCCGCGCGCGCGAGGCAACCACCTGCTGGCAGCGCGCGCGCTCACGCCCGACAATGTAGAAGGAGTTGAACGCTGCGAACAGCACCAGCACGGGCAAGGCAGCCAGGAAGAGGCGCAGGCGAAGGGTCACGGCAGAAATCTTCGGGGACGCACGCGGGGGTCCTCCGCGAGCGCCAGGGCGAGGACGCACCGCGAGCGCCAGGGCAACACGGGGGAGGCGGGGACGGCACGGCGAAATGATCGGCGCAGTGAGCGTCTCCACTTCCACCCGCCGTTCCCCTGGCGCCTGGCTCCGCAAACATCCGCAATACGCGATGCTGCGGGGGCTTGCCTCGCGCTTCACGGTGGTGGCGCTCCCGTTGCTCGTTGTCTTCGTGTTCGTCAACATCGCCTTCGTCGCGCGCCAGGAGCACGCGGTGTTGTCGTCGCAGCTACGCACGGAAGCAGTGTCTCTCTGTCGCAACCTTGCCGCGGACTGCGGGCCGGCGCTCGAAAGTCACGACGACGCACGGCTCGGAACGGTGGCTGCAACCGTCGCGCGAGCCACCTGCGTGGCGTGGGTGGCCCTGGGTGACGCGCGTGGCCACCTCCTCACGTCCGCGGGCCCGCAGGCAGGTCTCGCCGTTCGGGAGGTGTGGCACGGAGGCGCCATGTCCCGGCGCAAGGCCGGTGTGAAACCCGTGCAGATTGGCACCGACACGTACCTTGCCGCGTGGCAGACCGTGGCGTCCCCCCGGGGAACCCTGGGTACGGTGCAACTCGGGCTGTGCACCAATGCGCTGAACAGCGCCGCCAGCGACGCGCGCATCGACGCGGTCGTGCTCGCGCTGCTCATGGGGACCGGCACGCTGCTCATCACCCTGCCGATGGTCGCTTCCACGCTCCGTCCAACGCATGACCTCGTAAGGACAGCCCGCGCCCTGGCCGACGGGGACCTGGACGCACGCGTGCCCGAACATCTCGGCTACAGAGAACTTGACGCACTCGGCGCGGCACTGAACCGAATGGCCGAACGCGTAAGCACAACGCTGGGCGCGGAACACGCGCGTCGTGCCTCGCTGGAACGGCGGGTCGGCGAACTTTCCGCGGCGTCCGCGCAGGTCGCGGAGGGACACCTCCACGTGAGAGCACAGGTTCGTGACGACGACGAAATGGGAAGACTCGCGGCCGGCTTCAACGCAATGGTGGACCATCTGAGTCGGCTCGTACAGGCAGAGCGCGCGACACGCACCGAACTCGAAGGGAATCATCGCGTCCTCGCCGCAGCGAACCGTCGGCTTCGCGAACTTGACCGCAAGAAGAGTGAGTTCTTGAACACGGTATCGCACGAACTTCGCACCCCCCTCACCTCGATCAAAGCGTTCTCCGAAATCCTGCGCGACCAGGAGACCGAAGAATGTGACGCGGAACACGGGCGTCACCGGGATGAAAGCGGGGTCGACCTGGAGTTCCTGGGGATCATCAACCAGGAGGCAGATCGTCTCACGCGACTCATCGACGACCTGCTTGACCTGAGTCGCATCGAGCAGGCCGCGAGTCGGTTGAGTCGCGCGTCGGTGGACCTCGGGGCGGTCGCAGCACAGTGCGTGCGCACGTGCCGGGCACTGGCCGAACCGAAGGCGATCCGGCTCGAACTGCAGGGCACGGCGCCCCCCGTGGACGGTGATCACGACCGGCTCGCGCAGGTCGTGACGAACCTCCTGAGCAACGCCGTCAAGTTCACGCCGCGCGAGGGCACCGTCACGCTACAGCTCCACGAGAGCAACGGTCGAGCGGGGATTGCGGTGAAAGACACCGGAGTCGGCATCCCTGAACGCGACCTGGTCCGCATTTTTGAACGGTTCCAGCAGGTTGACCAGAAGGCGTCTTCGGGGGCGGGCGGGCGTGGTTCCGGGCTGGGACTGACCATCGTCAAGTCAATCGTCGAGGCCCACGGCGGTACCGTGGAGGTCTCCAGCGTACCCGGTCAGGGCAGCACGTTCCAGGTCTGGTTGCCGATCCCCGGCCCGAACCCGCACGCGCCGGCGTCAAAAGCCCAGGTGGATGAAGGGGTCCCCGTAAACGGACAGACGGTGCCCGACCTTGACCAGAAGTCAGACATTGGATATATTCCAGGGTGAGCATCTCCAAACTCGAGGGGATGCACCGGTTGGCACAGCGAAAGTGAGGCTACACGTGGGAAACAGGTTTCGGGCTGTCGTCGTGGTGTTGGGACTCTGGGCGCTGTCCACGTGTCCGGCTCGTGCAACCGCCGTGCTCACGAACGGCAGCTTCGAGTCACCGGTGCTGGCAGCCGGCGCCTACGTCTATCCGAACGGCACGAGCGGGGGGTGGACCTTCACCGGCAACTCAGGGCTTCTCACCGCCACGGGATGCTCTCCCTGGTATGGATCCACGCCACCGTCGGGTTACGTGGGCGCGCAGTACGCATTTCTTCAGATTGTGGGCGTGATCAGCCAGGCCTTCACCGTGCCGACAAGCGGATATTACAATCTCACGTGGTTGTCCGCCGGGCGACCCAATGGAGTCAGCTCCGGCGGAAACGAGACGTACAATACCCAGATCGCAGCACCCGCGAGCCTGGGCGGTGCGACGACGGTACTCGGGTCGTTCCAGACAACCAGTGGAAGCAACTTCAGCACAAACAGCTCGCTATCCATGGCGCTCTATGCGGGGGATACGTACACGCTCTCCTTTGTCGGCACGGGAGCCGTCGACAACTCGGCGTTTCTCGACAACGTCAGCATGAACTACCTGTACGCGGTCCCGGAACCCGGTGTTTTCGCCCTGCTGGCCGGATCTCTTCTGCTCCTTTTCGTCCCGCAACGCAGAGCGGAGTGAGGCCCGGTCCGGTGAGCCTGCGCCGTCTTGCGCGAAACCGGCCCGCCGCTACATTCCCATCGCGTACCCGACGCCGCGCACCGTGCGAATCAGGCGCCGATCCGTGTCGCCGATTTTCGACCGCAGGGCACTCACGTGCACTTCCACCACGTTCGTGTCTCCGCAGAAGTCGAACCCCCAGAGCTGGTTGAGAATCTGCTCGCGCGTGCACACGTGACGCGGTTGGCGCATCAGCAGTTCGAGAATCTCGTACTCGCGCAGCGTCAATTCCACCGTTCGCCCGGCGCGCGTCACGCGATGCGTCCCCAGGTCGATCTCCAGGTCGTCGTACACAAGCGTCTGCGTGGCGATCATGCCAGCGCGTCGCAACTGCGCCCGAACCCGCGCCAGCAGTTCCAGAAACTTGAACGGCTTGGCAAGATAGTCGTCCGCCCCCGCTTCGAGACCGCTGACCCTGTCCTCCAGTTCACCGCGCGCAGTCAGCATGATGATCGGCACGTCGGAAATCGTACGTAACTCACGACAGACCGCGATGCCGTCCAGATCCGGCAACATCCAGTCGAGAATCACGAGATGCGGCGCGAAGCTGCGCACCATCCCCAGCGCCTCCCGTCCGCTACTCGCGGTTGCCGTCTCAAACCCCTCGTACTGTAAACCCATGGTCACGAACTCGAGAATCGCCTCCTCGTCGTCCACCACCAGGATCTTCCGACGCTCACTCACCCTCCTGTCCCCTCCCGCGCGCTCCGAACAGCGCACCCCACGCCCGTCCCCCAGCAGCCGGCACGCCTTGCGGCGGGGACGCAGCACCTGCCCGGCGCTCGGTGTCCCGGAGCGTTCCCGAGTGCGGCCCGGGCGCGAGCAGGAGGGCCACATCGCTCGGCGCGCGCAGTGCCAGCACCTCCGGCGGAGCGGGCACAATCCACGCGCTTCCCCCGACCCGCGCCTCCACCGTGCGGAACAGGCGATGAAACACTGACACGCGTGAAAGCGTCGCGTAGTTGCCGATAAGCACCAGCTTGTGCTTCGCGCGCGTGACCGAGACGTTCAGACGCCGCGGGTCGGCAAGCAACGACCCGAACGCCTCGGCGGTCGACGTCAGGGACAGCACGATGACGTCGCGTTCATCGCCCTGATACCGATCGATGGTGTCGACCAGCTCGCGCACGCGCTCAGAGTCGATGTAGCCGTACGCTGAAATTTCTCGGCGCAGACAGGCGACCTGTGCGCGAAACGGCGCAATCACGCCGACCTTTGAGAAATCCGACTGGAACTGCCGAAGCAGGGCGGCCGCACACCGGGCCTCAGCAACGTTCGTGCGCGGACCATCGGTGCTGTCGAGGGGCACGTCCACAAGCACGATAGACAGCTCTGGCGCAAACACGCGCGCGGCAAACGGTTCGTCCACCGTGATCGAGAGGCGCCGCTGGGCTACCTGGGCGTGCGCGGGTTTGAGGCGGTCCTCATACCACAGCGCCGCGGGCACCGCGCAGATATCGTCGTTCATGCGGTACTGGTCCTCGAGCACGACAAGTCCGTCGTCTCGAAGCGTCTCGAACGGCTCGGCCAGGTGAGCGAACAGCGACTCGTGCCCACCCTCTTCGCTCTGGTTTGCACCTTGCCGCACCGGCCCCAGTTGCTTCGGATCCCCAATCAGTACGAAGCGATCCGCGAGGCGAATCGGACCGAGCGTTGATGGCAGGGAAAGCTGCGCCGCTTCATCAACGATCGCGAGATCGAACCGGCCGAGGATCGGGTCCCATTCCCCCGACAGGACGCCACTGGCCGTCACGCCAACCACGCGCCGCTTTCCGACCGCTTCGCGACGGCGGGCCACCAGATCCGAGGTCGACAGTTCCCCCGTCCTTCGGCTCGCGCCGTCGGGGACGCTTCGCGCACCGCCCACGCTCACGCCGTCGGGGACGCTTCCCCCGTCGCCCAACGCGTCGAGGCTGTAGCGCACGAGCGCCTCCTGCGAAGGACGGCCAAGACGCAGCAACTCGTCTCCCATCCCTTCCCGAATGATCGTGGTGAGCGCCTGATCGAGCGCACGGTTTGTCCCCGCGCAGATGAGGATGCGCTCCGCGTTCGCGAGGTGTGCTCTCACCATTTCCGCGATGAGCGTGGTCTTGCCCGAACCCGGCGGACCGATCACCAGCAGGTAGTCCTCCATCTGCAGCGATTTCTCGATGGCCTCCCGCTGTTTCGGATTCAGATGTTCCTTCGGCGTAAAAGGCACCGACTGCGGGAGTCCGAAGCGAGGACGACGTCCGGAGACCACGCGATGATGGTGCTCCGAGGTCCGCGAGGCAAACGCGAACAGTCCGCGAAACTCGCGCGCGATCAGGTTCTCGTCCACGTACGGGTCGATCCACCCCACCTCAAACTCGATCCGCTGGCGCGGTTGCACCTCGACACCATCCGCCACCGCACGTTCCACCCTGGCCTGTACGAGACGTCCCTCCATCGGGCCTTTCGGGCCGCTCAGCAGCACGGCGTCTCCCGCACGAAGCTCGCTTCGATTCACGCCGTCCCGCGCCTGGCAGAACCACCTTCCCCCTTCACCCTCCGTCACGGCCGCAACCGGCATGCTTGTCCCGGCCTTCTCCCGCTGTTCCGGGGTTCGCGCCCACAGTGAGGCGTGCTGCATCTTCAGGGCACGCAGCTCATCCCCCAGTTCCTGAACGTGCCGGCGAAAGAAACCCTGCATTCCCACGCTCGGAACATCGCCCGCAATGCGCGAAAGCGCGTTCGACGCCCGCGGATCGTCGTGGCCGTCAAGCACCGCGAGCTGCGCGCATTCCTCGGCCACCGAGCAACGGTCGCACTTCTTCGGGTTCTTCTCGAACGGGGCGTCGGACGTGAGATCCGCAAGCACCAGGCTGTTACGCATGACCATGGCCGCCACAAACTGCCGAAAGTGGATATCCACCTGCTGAACCACGGTCTCGGAGCGACTGTACAGCAACAGTGCGTGCAACTGATCGAGGCGCACTTCCCCACGAGATGCCAGCATCAACGCGTAGGAGACGAGCTGCACCTCGTGTGACGGGTGTGGTTTCTTTCCGGTCTTGAGCTCGCCCAGGATGCGCGGACGGTTGTCCTTCCACCAGATCGCGTCGATCTGTCCCTTGAGTCCGACCAGGGGTGCAATGACAAACGTTTCGTCGCGAAACTCCGACGTACGAGAGCGCCCGGCGGACCACTTGACCAGGTGTTCCAGTTGTTGATCGACCGTGGTCTCAAGTTCCTCGATATCCTGAGGGTCCATCTTCGAGGCCTGCGTCATGTTCTGCAACTGCGAAGCCATCGCTGCACTGCGCCGAGCCTTGACCTGGTCAACGTCGGGCGTCTTCCAGATGTCGGGTAGCAGCGTGTGTATCAGGTTGCCCGCGATCTGCGGGGCGTTCTGGCTGTGAAGGGCATAGCGGTCAAGCAGTTGCCCGCGCAGACAGAAATCGCCTTTACTCAGGTCGGTCACGCGCACGAGCCAGTTCGGTTCGAGCACAATGAGGCTGTTCTCGTCAGCAACCAGCTCGCCTTCCGTGCGGACGACGTGGTAGATGGCCAGCTCGGCGCGCAGCTCGAGACGGGTCCTCTCAAAAAGACGTTCACGCGCCTTCTGATACTCCGTGGCGAGTTGCAGAAAGGAGTCCTGACCTTCCTTTCCGCGATACGCGAACCGCACGCGCTTCGGCTCCAGATCCGCACCCGCTCCCACGAGGACGGCAAGAGGGTCGATCTCGAACCGCACAATCTCGCCGCGGACGCACGGCACCTCACAACCGATCCGCGGTGGGGAGACGCCCCTCTTTCCCGCGCGGACCGTGTGCGCACGCAACGATTCGTGGATATCGCAGACAAAACAGCGCGATGGCGCGAGTGCCGACAGCGCGCCCTCCGGGGCAACCGCAAAACTGATGAGAGACTCGGCACTGCGGGTCGGTTCGGACACCGGCACCTCCGTCGATGGGAACGGCGGCGGGTCCCTGACTGCGCCGGATTCTCGTGGTCGGACCGCATCCTGGCGCCCGGCCGACGCGGACGCCCCTCCCGGGTACGTTCCCCAGATCGGAGCGCGCGCGCCCCCCGCGTGCTCGGGCGCGGACGCCGCGTGCTCGGGCGCGGACGCCGCGTGCTCGGGCGCGGACGCGACCGGATCCCCATTCTCGTGGAAAGTGCAGGTGGTGGCGTCAGGAGTCGCCGGAAACGTGG
>JAJXVI010000088.1 GCA_021782195.1 bacterium
GGCGAGGGGGGCGCCGCTCGGAAGTGGGTCGCCGTCGCTGCCCGTCAGCGATCCGAGTCCGCTTCGTGCCTGATAGTTGATGTCGTGCCCCGCTTTTGCGCGGAGTGGGCCGCTCTGGCCGTAGCCGCTGAGGGAGCAGTATACGAGCCGGGGGAGCGCCACGGCAAGGCTCGCCCCGTCGAGGCCGAGCGCGGCCATGCGACCGGGGCGGAACGACTCGACGACCACGTCGGCGCGCTCGATGAGGCGGCGCGCGGCCGCAACGCCTTCGGGACGGCGCAGGTCAAGGCGCACGCTGCGCTTGCCGCGGTGCAGCCAGGCAAACGCGACGTTCATCCCTCCCACCGTGGGGGGAAGGTTGCGCAGGTAGTCGGGGGAGTGGAGGTCCTCGACGGTGATGACTTCGGCACCGAGGTCGCAGAGCAGGCGGGTGCAGAACGGCCCGGGCAGAAGGCGGGTGAAGTCGACGACGCGGATGCCCTGTAGGGGAGCGCTCAAGCTGGGTCCTCCTTGCGGATTCGCGGCAGGCGGGTTGTGCTGTCGAAAGAAAACTTTCTTCGCGCACTGGGGGACGCTTCCTGGGGAGGCCGTGCGCGTTCCGCGGATGCGAACGGGGGGGGACGGCGCGTGCCGCGTCGGAATTTCTCCGCCGTCGCCTTCAGCGTCCCCGGATGTCACCTCCTTTGATCTTACCGCGTCGGAAGGGAGGTCGCTGCCAATGATCACCCCGGATCCTCCTTGTGGATTTCACCTTCTTTGATCTCACCGCCTTTGAAGCAGGGTCGCTCAGGGGGCGCTACGGTATGCCAGGGCGGATTTCACCTTCTTTGATCTCACCGCGTCGGAAGGGGGCTCCGCATGGCGGATGGAACCACCTCAAATGCCCGCTCCATCGAATGAAACCGCCCGAATCGGAAAGATTCAGCGCGTCCTTTCCCATTTTCGTGAACACCCGGTCGGATTCTGGTTCGTCTTCTGGGGCGAACTTGCCGAGCGGGCCAGTTTCTACGGTATGCGTACCCTGCTTACGCTGTACCTGGTCGACGTATTTCGTTATTCCGACCCGCGTTCCGGCGCCACCGCGGAGTTCTTTACCGCCGCGTGCTACATCACGCCGCTTGTGGGAGGTCCGATAGCCGATCGTCTGCTCGGCAAGTATCGCACCATCGTCTGGTTTGCGATCCCCTACATCATGGGGCACGTGATTCTCGGCAACCTCGTCACGCCCTGGGGGCTCTACATTGCGCTGGCCCTTCTGGCGGGTGGTTCGGGTGCCATCAAGCCCAACACAAGCACCCTGATGGGGCTCATCTATGAGAAAGAAGGCAAGAAGGAGCTGCTCACCGAGGCGTTCAGCTACTACTATGCCGCCATCAACATCGGGGCTGCAATCACCTCGCTTGCCCTGCCCTGGGTCCGTGACGTGGTGATGCACCACTACCTCGCGATTCCGGGATACACGGCGTACATGGCGCGCGCAAAAGGGTTTGAGTATGCGCTGCAGGTGCCGACCGTCTTGATGGCCGTGGCGCTCGGGGTCTTTGCCCTGGGCAAGCGGCACTATCCGGAAGAGCACATCGTGAAAGTCGTGAAGACGCAGGAACAGAAGGAGGAGGAGCGTGGCGTGCTCATCAAGCTGAGCGGCCTGTTCCTCATGATCGCGTTCTTCTGGTTCGCGTACGACCAGCAGAGCTCTACCTGGATCACGTTCGCGAACTCGCACATGGATCTTCGGTTGTGGCCCTTCAACTTCAAGCTGCTGCCCGACCAGATCCAGGCCTTCAACCCTGTGCTGATCGTGGCGTTCACCCCCATCTTCAACTGGATGTGGATCGAGCTGCAGCGGCGACGCGGAGGCGTTGCGGTGCCAGACACGCAGAAGATGCTGGCGGGTTTCTACCTGGTTATCGGATGCGTTGCGATCATGGCCGTGGCGGGCTTCCGCTCGGCCGCGGGTCCGGTGAGCGTCTGGTACATCCTGATTGCGACGGTCGTGGTGACGATGGCGGAGCTGTGCGTGAGCGTCGTGGGATTGGAGTTTGCGTTCACGCAGGCCACGCCCAAGACGCACTCGACGGTGACGGCCGCTTTCCTGGCAATGGTGTTCGTCGGTGACGGCCTCATCGGAACCCCGTTTATCGAGCGTTTCTATGATCGGATCTCGATGGGCTGGTTCTTTCTGGTGCAGGTCTTCATCATGATCGCCGTGGTCTTCGTCTTCCGCCTGATTGCTCGGTCGTTCGAAGAGCGTGAACGCGTGCGTTGTGCGGAAGACGCTGCACTCGAAGCTTCGATGGAGCGTACGTGGTCGTGACGAGGGGCTTCTGACCTCGCCCCCCCTGCGGGGGGTGGACCCCTGACTCCCTTCGCCCCTCCTCCTCGATGCGAGCCTTGGCTTCTGACCTCGCCCTCCCCTGCGGGGGGTGAACCCCGGCCGTCACGGGGCGTGGCTATCAACGCCGAGAGGGCATGTGGCGCCGCTTCTTCGTGGGGTGCCCCCGGCCGTCACTTCACGTGGCCTCTGCCCGGAAACAGCAGAGGCGTGTTTTGCGGGTGCGTGGTCTTCATCCCCGTCGGCAGGTTACGTCTCCTGGCGCCGGACCAGACCGCGTACCTCTACCTTCATGGAGAGGGTGGACGCCTGCAGGCAATGCCGGGTGTCCACTGCCCGGGGCCGCGTGCTCTACCAGTGATGCTGGGTCGAGTACGATGAACTGCTGACTGACGTGGCGGGGTCTTCCGGGGTCTCGAAGGCCGATCGCACGGCGACGCGTCCCGGTCCGACCAGGCGCAGCCACAGGTAACGATTCGCCCACGACATCCCGAACCACGACATAAGCGGGGTGGACGGATACTCGAAGTGCAGGAGCATGTTCACGCTGGGGTCCTTGAAGCACAGGGCGCCCGGTTTGACGAGGATCGATTCTCCGGGGGCGAGATTGCGCACGAAGACGTTGCCGGACGTGTGCAGCAGGAGGAGACCCGGGCCGTCTTTCGCGTGAAAACGATCGACGAACATTCCAACGGGGTAGTGGGTTTCCGTGTCATCGCCGCTGCCGGTCGTGTACCACACGTTCGAGGCAAACCACTCGTACGCCACGCTGTGGGTGGCGACCACGAACATGTGCTCGCGAACGTCGACCGACTGCCCTTGCTGGAGCGGAAGGGCGATCATCTCGCCGGCCGCGTCCACCGAGAAGGCCACGTGGCCCGGGCCGTGCGCCTGGGTCATGATGAGCGGCATCCCCGCGAACATCCGCTTCCAGGCCCCCGCCATCTTCATGACGGAAATCTTCACGGTCGGGTCCATCCACAGCAGCACGTGATGCGCGAAGTACACGCCGTCGCCATCTGCCAGGTTCAGGTCGGCCACGGGGACGTACTTGCCCTCGATCTGGCACGAAGAGCGACCGAGCTGGATACGCGCCATGTCCAGGCGTGGCGGCATCTCGGTCCAGCCGGACTCCGAGACGACCGCGCGCACGTCGACCTGGGCTCCGCAGGCCGGGCAGGCTGGCTGCGTGCCGTCGCTCTGGGCGCTGCACCAGGCGCACGTATACCTGCTCATGACGTTGCGTGGTGGACGTACATCGACTGGATGCCGACGCGTCCGGGACCGGTCATGCGAGCCAGATTCATGCTGACGCCTCCGAACCAGCCGGTGGTCAGGGGCTGCGTCTCAACGTTCATCGTCACCGAGGAGTCCTTGTACAGGAACGCGCCGGGCTCCAGAATCACCGATTCGCCGGCCTTCAGACGGCGCTCGAGGACGTTTCCATACCCGTGCAGGATGACGAGTCCGGACTGGCCGCGAGTCACGAAGCGGTCCATGAACATGCCCTGGCCGCCGAAGAGGATGTTGCGCAACCCCTTGATCTGGACGAAGGAATAGTCGATGTGCTGTGAGCCGAGAAGGAACGCGTGTTCCCGCACGTCGAGCTCCATCCCGGGGTGGAGCGGAAGCACCACGAGCTCTCCGGTCTGGTCACGCGAGAACGCAATTCGCCCGGGGCCCGTGGCCACGCTGATGACGAAGGGCATTCCGGCCAGCACGCGCTTGATGCCGCCCGACAGCGCCATGACTCCGAGCCCGACTTTATCATCCTTCCAAAGCAGTACGTGATGCTCGAAGAAGACCGAATCTCCCGTGCCCAGGTTGATTTCGGCCACGGGAACCACGTCGCCCTCCACCTGGCAGGTGCTGGTGGAGAACTTGAACTCGGTCATGTCGCGCAGACGGGGAGCCTCGCGCCAGCCCGAGTCGCTGACCACGTCTCGCACGTCAAGGGGGGCGCCGCACATCTGGCACGTGGTAGCCTGGGTGGGATTCTGACCGTCACACCAGCGGCACTGCAACCGTTCCATGGATCCTGCGCCCGAAGGTGCGGCCCTGTCGACCATCGACGTGGCGCTCGTGAGATGTGCCACCGCGGGTGCTTCGTACGGAGACGGGCTCGGCTCACCGAGACGGCCTCCGCAGTGCGTGCAGAACTTCGGGCTGCCTTCGCAGGCGCTTCCACAATTCGGGCAACGGCTCGTCATAGAACGCTCTATTTGGCCAGCGCCGAGCACTTCCTGCCGGGCTTGTCGCTCGATTTCTTGAAATCCCTCGGGTCGCCTCAACCGTCCCCGCGAGATGACCCGTCAACGGCAACGTTGATGTAGTTCGGATTCGAACGTTCCATCACGCCCTCGAGGAGCAGCACGAGCTGCCAGTAGTTCTTGAGGTCGGTGACGTGGCCGAAGGCGTCGGCGCCGAGCACGCGCGTACCGACCACCTTGCCCGAGGCGCGCACGACATCCACTTCCAGGATGCCGTCCGAGAAGACGTCCTGGCATTCCCCGGCGCCCGGGCGCAGCGAATACTCGCGTCCGAGGATGCGTCCGCGGAGCCCGCCATCAACGACCACGAAACCGTCGCGGTCGGCGTGGGTCGCGTAGGTCTCTGGCGTGGAGAAGAAGCGCGGTTTCATGATGTACGGTCCGCCGTACTCCGGGCAGAAGGTGTCGCAGTTGCCGCACTCGTTGCAGAAGTCTGCATAGTTGGCGATCTGCGTGGCGCGGGTCACCTTGAAGCGGCCTTCCTCTTCCGGCAGCACGCCGTCGCGCGTCACGCGGAGGTTGCGCCAGGTCACGTCGCGCGGTTTCACCTCATAGAGAAAATTGGCGTCGTTCGGGCAGACGGGGATGCACTTGTCGCAGGAAATGCAGTCCCACAGATAGAGGTGACTGCCGATCTTCTTGGGTGCGGTCTTGTTCTTGCCGTGTCCGTAGCGGGGATCGACCGTGCACTCCGCGACGTAGTCGGACGTGTTGAGCAGTGTGGCCTCCCGGACCAGCCGGGCGGTCACGTCCGCGTCCGCGCCGAGCGGCGCTTTCTCCTCGAGCGCGGCCAGCAGGGAGCGCTCCAGGTCGGCCACTCCCTCGCGCCCGTCCGCAGACAGGGCGCTGCACACGGCGCGGACTGCCTCGGGTCCCCGTCCGCGTCCCCGCACGATGAACTCCTCGATCGTCCGCGCCCCGCAGGATCGCATCCGGTCCTCGAGGTTGCGCAGGTAGGTCACCTGACGCCCGTAGCCGCGCGGCTTGAGGAGGTCGGTGCAGACCGTGACGGGCACGAGCCCGAGGGAGACCGCCTGCCAGAAGTTTTCGTGGTCGATGCCCGCGGAGAACGAGATGGGGTAGCGCGTTCCGCACTTCTTGCGGAACGCGTCCACGAGGTTCATTGCGATGACGTGGAGCGGTGGGCCAGACATGTACATGACCGCGTCTGAGAACCAGTCGCCACGGTTGACCACTTCCAGGGTGTTGCTGAACTTCACGCCCAGTTCGAGCCCGCGTGCCTGCGCCACGGGCCGCAACCGCTCGACGATGCCGACGGCCTCGTCGAGGGAGAGCCCCGCCGAGTACGCCTTCTGGTGCACTTCGAGGTGGGTGTAGCCCATCACGTCGTGGAGCAGGTACTCCAGCCGTTCCTTGCCGAGCTGGGTGGGATTGAGCTTGATGACGGTGTTGGTGCCAACCTCGGTGAGCAGGTAGGCAACAATCTTCTCGATCTCGTCTGGAGGACAGCCGTGAAACGTGGAGAGCGTGATGGATCGCGACACCTGCGTCGTGAACGGGTGGTCGCGGAACTGCGCGAACTCGTCGGGAATCTCCGCGCGCAGCTCGTCGATGACGGCGGACGCGTCCATCATCTGGCGGATCCAGCCTGTGACGCGCGGATGGCTGATGCCTGCGAGGTCGTAGCCGACCGACATGTCGAGCACGGTCCGGGTGCGCGCGGCGCTTTCCAATCCGTTTCCGAGCACGTCGGTGGCGGCCAGGATTTCGAGCAGCATCGAGGCGGCGACGTACTCGCGCAGCGACTTTTCGAGCCGCAGTTCCTGCGACCACTCCACGTTGAACCCGATGTTGGGGGCGTGGATGCACGGGCGGGGAATGCGAAGCTCGTCCTGGATCTGCACGGTCTTGAGTTCGATGAGGCGCGAGCCGCCAAGCCAGGCCAGCACGATGTTCTGGATGAGCTGGTCCTGCGGGCCGGCTGCGGGTCCGAGCGCGGTGGATGCCGTTTGTCCGTGGAAACGCACGGATGTGTCGAGCGCCGGGTCGGCCACGTAGAAGCGTGCGCGTGGCAGGTCGAAGATCTGGTCGCGGGCGGCGAGCTCGCGTTGGATTCGGCGCAGGTGATGGCGCAGGGACAGCGGGTAGAGTTCGGCCACGGGCGTGTTCCTCTATTTCTCTTTCACCGGAATGGTGAGCGGTGTGGCGGTCTTGCCGAAGGTGTCGGTGGCGGTGACAACGAGGGTGAACTGCATACCGTGCAGGGTCAGGGGAAGCTTTACCGTGACCACGAACGCTCCGTGAGGGTCGGAAACGGCGTCGCCACCCGCCACTCTCACGTTCGTGTGCACGAGAGGCAGGGTCTTCATCACGTCGACGCTCACATGCGCGTTGGGGGCGGTGACGCCGCTTACCTGGAACGACCTGGCGATCGCGTTGTGGGGGAGAGGGGCGGTGACGGTCAGGGGGAAGGGGCCGCCGGTCGGAGCGACGTCGATTCCGAGGCTCACGGGCACCGCCACCTGCGCCGACTGCGTGGCACCGCCCTGGTTCAGGTGCACGATGAGGGGGACGTTCTCGACGTGATCGTCGGCCTGCACCTGGTAGGAGCCGACATAGGTGCCCGGGGAGGTTTCCTTCATCGGGAGGCCGCGATGCAGTTCGCCGATGTCGAACGTTGCGTGGGCGCCAGCCGTGGCCAGCAGGGTGACTTCCAGCGTGTCGCCCACCCGATAGGCGGCCTGCGGGCCGTGCGAGGCGGCGCGAATGACGAGCGGACCCTGCTCGACGTCGAACGACCAGGCATCGCTCCAGTCGTGGTCGGCGTCCCCTTTCGTGTAGCGTCCCCGCACTTCCACGCGGACGGGACCGCGTAACGGCTGCGGAGGGGTGCACGTGAAGAACTCCTTCGAGATGAAGCAGTGGCGGGTCACGTCGGTGCCGTTCAGGGTGACGCGCACGCTCGACTCGTCGAGCACGCCGCCGGCCATCGCGAAGAAGGCCGTGATGCGCGGGGTGCGGTCGGTGATTGTGCTCCCCGCGGCGGGCGAGGGGCGGTCGAGATGAGGCACGAGGGGAAGCACTGTCAGCGTGGTGGGAGCTTCAGCCAGGGGCGCGCGTTCAGAGCCGAGCACGAGCACGCCGTAGACGTGCGCGTTTCGCACCATGGAGCCTGGCGGAATCGTGTAGTGCACGACGTAGGTGCCCGGCGTGGCTTCGCGCATCGGGAGGCTGTCCGCGAGGCCGGGAATCGAGAAAGATGCCTGGCCGCCGGGCGTGCCCACCATCTGCAGGGTGAGGACGTCGCCGGGATGGAGCGTGCGGGTGGCGTCGAGTTCAAACGTGCGGATGGCCGGGTGCGCGGGATGCGGCGCGGGCTGCGGCGCGGGATGCGGCGCGGGGGACGGCGCGGGATGCGGCGCGGGGGGCGGCGCAGGCGCGGCGTGAAGCGG
>JAJXVI010000089.1 GCA_021782195.1 bacterium
GTGGTGGGCCGGCTTCGCAGTGTGCGCTGCCTTTGCGTGGTGGCCTGGTTTCGCGTGCTGGACGGGAGCTGCACTGGCTCCGCCAACCAGGGATGCGAAAGCAAACGACGCAACTGCTGCGCCAATGATGATCCGATTCAACATACTCTGAGCTCCCTCCCCCTGTCACCCTCTCGTGTTCGATCTTGCGGGCAGTCTCGAGCGCAGCCATTGTACCCATCAGGTCGTCACCCTTATCAGTCTGTATCTTCAATCACTCGTGTTGCGTCGGCGCTTTTTGTCCTCTCGGTGGCCCTGCGCCGTCGTGGCGGAGAACGGTACGGCACGAGAGGAAGCACTGCTGACGAGGAACTGGTCGGGTACAGACGGGGGAGAGTAGCTGATGAGTTTTGTGAAGCGTCGTCGAGCGACCGGTGGGTAGCGCTTACAAGTGCGGCAATCGTGTGACCGGGGTGTAATGAAAGATTCTCGAATAACTGAACTGGGTCCGCCCGCCCACGTGCTCATTCATTCGGTCAACTGATTCGCGTCAGACGTTCAGAGGCCTTCCTGCTTACAGAAATTGTTTTCTACAGGGAGGATTGCTGAAACTGCCTGTGTGGCCTCCATCCGCGGGGGTGCGCCTGGCAAAGGTTCAGTCGATGGGCCCACCCAGCAGACGAACGGCGTCGTCTGACATGAGGGACGGTTCCCACGGCGGCTCAAAGGTCAGCTCGACGGCAGCTTCTTTGACCCCTTCAATCTCCTCGACACGGCTGCGTGCGTCGGCTGCAATAAACGTACCCATTCCGCAGCCGGGTGTGGTGAGGGTCATTGTCACCCGGACGGAGTTTTCGGGTGTTACGTCGATGTTGTAGATGAGACCGAGGTCTACGATGTTGACCGGGATTTCGGGGTCATAGACCTCCTTGAGCGCTTCCCGTACCTGTTCTGCGGTGATCATCGGGTGCCTCCTGCAAATCAATCTGCGTCGAATACCTGTTTCAGACCCGCTCGCCTGAACATAGAGTCGTGACTTTTCTGGTCACGCGTGCAGAGCCCCTCTTCCCAGGCTGGCTCGAGCAGTCATTCTTCGCCATCCGGTGTTTCCCTGCCCACGAAGGTCCGCTCGACGCTCCCGGAATTGCGGGGGACGGTTGCGGGAGCCGTCCGCTCTGCAGGCGGTGCAGGCGGGGACGTCCCCGGCGCTTCGTCGCGTCCGGCGGGGGAGCCTGCGAGAGGGACGGGCGCGTGCTCGCCCGGGAGCGGCGCCCCAGGTTGGGGAAGCGCTTGCGTCTGTGTCCCTACGAGCGTGCGGGGCGGGTGCTCGCTCGGGAGCGGCACCTGGGGCTGCGTATCGCACCAGAGACGCTGGGGCGAGCACGGTTCATCGAGCGTGGGCATCGTTTCTGCGTCGCGATTGGCGGTGGTTTGAATGCGTCGGGCCAGCCGCGTAAAGCGCTTTTCCACCCGATCATTGCCGATGGCAATCTGAAGGGCCTTGCGCGATCCGACCACGACGACGAGTTTTCTCGCACGGGTAATGGCCGTGTAGAACAGGTTTCGCACGAGCATGACAAAATGTTGCGTTGTCAGCGGGATGACGACCGCCGGGAATTCACTGCCCTGACTCTTGTGGACGCTACACGCATATGCCAGCACAAGCTCGAGCGCTTCTTCGAAGCTGTACGTGACGGTTTCAGAGGTCCCTCCCAGGAGGCGAACCGTCAGGTTGCGCCTGTCCGTGTCCACCGAACTGACCACGCCCATGTCGCCGTTGAAGACGTTGAGCTCGTAGTTGTTCCGAATCTGCATGACCTTGTCGCCGATGCGTGCACGTCCGTTGGAGAGCGGCACCTCGCCGGATGCATCCCCACTGGCGGGGTTCAGACGTTCTTGAAGCCTCGCGTTGAGGTTGTGCACGCCCGCCTCGCCCCGGTACATTGGAGAAATCACCTGTACGTCGGTGATCGCGTTGAATCCGTAGTGCTTCGGAAGACGCGTTGCACAGAGGTCGATGACCGTGGCGGCGACTTCGTTGACGTCGTCTTTCTGAATGAAGAAGAAATCACCATCGCTCGTTGACGGGAGAGGAAGTTCTCCTCGGAGAAGCCGATGGGAATTGCGCACAATCAGGCTGCCCTCTCCCTGGCGAAAAATCTCGTTGAGGAAGATTGTAGGGACGCGACCACTGCCGATCAGGTCGCGCAGAATGCATCCGGCTCCGACCGAGGGAAGCTGGTCGACGTCGCCCACCAGTACGAGGTTGGTTTTTTCAGGAAGTGCGTCGAGGAGACTTGCAAAGAGCCACGCGTCAATCATCGACGCTTCGTCCACGATGGCAACATCGGCGTCGAGCGGACGTTCCCGGTTGCGATTGAAGGTGTGCTCCGCGGGGGCGTACTCGAGCAGCCGATGCAGGGTTCGCGCCTCTGTTGCGCTGGCCTGGGCAAGACGACGAGCTGCGCGACCGGTCGGGGCTGCGAGGGAGACCGTGAGCCCGAGTTTTTCACACCACAGCAACAGACTTCGAATCGTGGTCGTTTTTCCGGTGCCAGGGCCACCCGTCATGATGAAGACGCCGCACGTCAGCGAACGGCGCAGGCACTCGCGCTGCAACCCTGCCAGGCTGATTCCCCCGAGTTGCTCTTCAATCTTTGCGACGTCGGCGTCGTCGGGGAGGGGACGTCCCGCGTGTGCGACACGGCGCCCGATCTCCTCTGCGATTCGAGTTTCCAGGTGCAGATGGTGGGTCAGGTAGGCCGCGTCTTCGTCTATCTTGATACGCTCGGTGGCGACCGCGCTGTCGAGCGGCTCGGAGAGCGCCGTCGCTTCCACCCCGAGCAGACCGGCCGCACGTTCGAGCAGTACCTCTCGAGGGAGATACACGTGGCCCTCGTCTTCGGCCTGTTTGAGGGCGTAGAGCAGACCTGATCTCAGTCTGAACTGGTTTTCCGTGGCGATGCCGACGCGTTGTGCAATGCTGTCCGAAATCTTGAAACTGACGCCAGGAACTTCATCCGCCATTCGATATGGATTGCGCGTGATGATCTCGATGGTGCGATTTCCAAACGCGCGGTGGATCTTCTGGGCAAGGGCAGGCGTCACGTCGTGAGAGGCCAGGAACGACATGACGCGGCGCGTACCGCGATTCTGTTCGAGGGCTTCAACGATTCTTCCGCGAAGCTCGGGTCTGATACCTGAGACCTCGCTCAGGCGCTCCGGCGTGGCGTCGATGACGTGGAGTGCGTTGCCCCCCAGTGCCTGGACGATGCGTCTCGCCAGACCTTTCTTGACCCCTTTGATGATGCCGGATGCAAGATATTTCTCGGCTTCTCGGGCGGTGTTGGGGAGCACTTCTTCGAACCAGAATGCTTTCAGCTGCCGTCCGTATTCAGGATGCGCCACCCATTCCCCCACGAAGCGGTAGGTGGTGTTGATTCGGGGTTCGTCAATCGGTCCTACGACGGTGATGGCCGTGCCCTGCGTCTGTCTCACACGTACGATGGTGAACGGGTTGTCTCCGCGGATGTCGTGGAAGAGGACGCGTTCCGCCACGCCTTCTACTGTAGCGTTGCGGTTGTCAGTGTCGTGAACGTCAGGCGGAAACGGGAGTGTCACCGTTGACCCTGGGCAACGACGGGTGTCGTGAAGCGCGCTGCTTGCGATGCACGGACCACGAGGGGGAGCGTGCATCGCCGCCCTCGTGCATGACTGCCTGTTCGTTGCGCGGCCTGCGATGCAGGTGTCACGGGTGCCGCACAGGCCGTACGTGTTCCAGGCAGCATTGCAGGGGCAGGGTCACCGTGCGACACTCGCGTACCCTTTACGCACCAGGCGCCTGGAAGACCATTCACGCCTCGGCCATTCGGTCAACCAGGTCGGATTGCATTTCAATCTGTGCCTGTTGCATCTCGCCTCCGGCAATGAGCGCGTTTTCGAGTCCACGTTGCATGACAGCAAGGTGGCTGGCCCGTGCCCCCTCGATCATGAGGTCGACGCCCGCGAGCATTGCGGTCAGGGTTGCACGAAAACGACCGGTAAATTTGCTCAACATGGAGTCTCCGGCACGGTCGGCGCGTCCGGCTAGCCCTGTTTCAAAGTTGTGGGCAATTCCCCGCCACTCCTCGGCGGCTGCCTGGAGCGATGGGACGAGGCCGGGCAGTTCTGCGCCGCCTTCGGCCTGTTCCCAGATTGCTTGCAGACGCTGCAGGTTGCCAGGCAACCGGGTCGTGCTCTCCTCGCCACCGTGGATGTCGGTGTAGACCGTGTCGTCGAGAGTGGTTGTGGGCAGGGTTGCGTTGCAATGGGTGCAGTATCGGTTGGACGCCAGGTTCGACGCACCGCATCGCAGGCAGGAGACCGTGCGTTCTCGAGCCTCCCGCTGTGCTTCGGCAGCCGCGCGACTGGCGCTGGCAAGTTCCATGGTGGCCGGATGAATCGCGGTCAGGCGCAAGAAGCCGTTTCGAAGATGGCTCTCATCGTGTTCTTCCAGGTAGCGCCCCATCTCTTCGAGGGCGGCGGTCTGCTCTGCCAGCAGGGTGCGCATGCCGGTGAGGTCGGGGTTGCCGGTTTCATCGATCTGGTTGATGAGGTCCTGCTGCATGTCGAGGTAGTGGTTGACGCGCTCAATGACGTATGCGGGGTCAACCGACTCCGAGGTGAGCCGGCCCAGGAGTTCCACGATTTCCTGGAGTTGTGGAGCTCCGTGGAGGGCCTCTACGTGCCTGGCAAGCGCGTCTTGTAGTTGCTCGTGCGCGGTGGACGCGGTTTCGAAGCGAGTTGCCAGCATCGACACGGTGGCGGAATCCCGGATGGCCAGGACGGGATCATCGCGCAGGGTAGCCATCCAGGGGAGTGCGGTGGACCCGAGGAGTTCCATGGCTTCCTGGAGCGCGTGTACTTCGCTGCTGACCATGAAGGCCAGCGGGAATCTTGGGACAGTGTCGAGTGCGGAGGCGTAAAGTCCGCCCAGCGTTCGGAGACGACCGGCGGTCTGCTGGACGATTGAAGGCGGAACGGTTCCACGCCCAGCGAGTGTGACTGCTTTCAGCAGTTCGTCAAGCGCGACGAGTTTCGACCACGAAACATCGTTTCGGGAGATCTCGTCCATGCGCGTGAGGGGCCCCATAAGGCGTCTTGTTGAGGTGCCGAGGAGGACGAGTGCGTCATCAAGTGCCTTTCCTGAACCGCGCGTTAGGTACGTGGCCAGTGCCCCGAGCGCGGCCTCTAACTGTTTGTATGCGCTGGCCCATTCCTGGGTCAGGCCGGCGGGGGCTTCGTGCAGGGCACAAAAACGCGTGAAGGTTTCAGCAAGATTCTGTGCGGTGCTGCTGACGCCGCCGAACAGTTCCTGCAGAAGTTGCCGTGGCACCAGGCCGTCGCGTACGTTTCTCCCGATCAGGATGACGCGGTTGATGAGCGGCATCGGTGACGCGCGCGGAATTCTTCGCTCCAGTTCGTCTAGCTGGCCGAGGGCGGGCAGGAGTTCTTTCAAGCTGTAGGTCAGGTCGTCGAGAGCGTGGCGAAAACGAAACGAGTCCTGGCTGGCAATCGCCTGTTCGAGGGTGCGCATCGTCTGCACGTTGTGACGAAACAGTGACCGAATGTCGGTCACTTTCTGGCCCGTTTCTCCGCGAAGTGGAATCGATACGCACAGGGCCTCGAACAATCGCTCCTGTTCGCGCATCATCTGTCGTGCGTCGGCAAGAGTGGCGCGGACGGGCGCGAGATCCGTGGTCTCGAGGGCGTGGCGCCCGGTTTCCAGCAGGCGGAGAAGGCGAGGGTGGATGATCATGGACAGGGGATTCTACGCCCGCAATCGTACACCCCTGCACGCACTCGAGACGCCGGCCCCTGTTCTTCGGCCCGCATCACTACGCACCGCCTTGTGCCTGCCTGATACCACATTGTATCCCAGTTCTCAGGCCATGAACTGGGATACAATGTGGTATCACGATGCAGTTCGTCCTGTCACGCAGACCCGTCTGAGGAGAAAAGCCAGAGAGCACGAGGAGGAAACTTCGAACCATCCTCTCGTGCTCTCTGGGTCCAACGTGCTCAATTTGCTTCTCGTGCTGTTGCGTCGGAACCGTCACAGCACGAGAAGTTGCGGTTCAGGCAGTTCCAGAGCGACTATCCGAGCCAGTTTGATGCCCAGGAGGTCACGTGGGAACTCGTAGATGTTCCAGTCGCACCGCTGCTGGCGTAAGGCTGAAAGTTTGGCGTCACGTTTGCAATATTCGACAGCGGCAAATCGTAAGGGTTCAACGGGTTGGAGCCACCCGCGGTCGAGGGGCGCATGTACGGGGAGGAAGAAGTGGCCATATTGCCGACGCCCTGAAGCGACAGCGGCATGTTCATTGGTGTGGCAGACCACGCGTTGTTAAGAGGGGAGACCGGCGTCGTCGGCGTCGTCGGCGTCGTCGGCGTGGTCGGCGTGGCCGGCGTGGTCGGCGTGGAAGGGGTCGTCGGCGTGGTCGGCGTGGAGTCGTCTGCGTCTCCGTCGTTGTCCGGTGCGCCTGTGGCATCGGATGCGCCTGTGGCGTCTGCCGTGGTGTCGCCGTCTCCGTCGCCGTCTCCAGACTGTGCGCTCTGATTGTTGTCGACAAACCAGCCCAGTCCGGTCATACAGGATTGAAGCGAGCCACCCGCGGTGACCGGATCCCAGTTGAATGACTGGCCGCTCATTCCGGTGTTCGAACTGTAATTGTTCTGATTATAGTAACCCGTCAGGTTGTACTGGGGAACCGTTTCGTAGCCAACAAGCTGCCGCTGCAGAACCTGCCCCGTGTTGGTGTTGATGGCCACGATCCCATAGTCACTGGCGTTCTGCAGTTCGTTCTGCTGGATGGTCCCATCACCATTTGAGTCGACCCACAGCTTCACGTTGTTCAGCGCGTCACCGGTGATGATGCCGTCGTTCTGGCTGTTGCCGAGCGTATTCTTGATGTTGGTCCAGCCGTTTGCATAGCCGTCAGAATCACCATCACTCACGGAGCCGCTCCCAGAGGAGGATCCGCTCCCAGAGGAGGATCCGCTTCCAGATGTCGACCCGCTCCCAGAGGAGGATCCGCTTCCAGATGTCGACCCGCTCCCAGAGGAGGATCCGCTTCCAGATGTCGACCCGCTCCCAGAGGAGGATCCGCTCCCAGAGGTGGATCCGCTTCCAGATGTCGACCCGCTTCCAGAGGTGGATCCGCTCCCAGAGGTGGATCCGCTCCCAGAGGTGGAGCCGCTTCCAGATGTGGATCCGCTCCCAGATGTCGACCCGCTTCCAGAGGTGGAGCCGCTTCCAGATGTCGACCCGCTTCCAGAGGTGGAGCCGCTTCCAGATGTCGACCCGCTCCCAGAGGAGGAGCCGCTTCCAGAACTGGAGCCATCGCCGGAGGAAGACCCGTCGCCTGAGCCATCTCCGCCGTCGGAGGAAGTGCCGTTCCCAGAGCCTGAGCCTGAAGCCGAACCGCTGCCGTTTGCTGACCCGGCTCCGTTCCCGTTTCCAGCCCCAGTTGTGGTTCCGTTTCCGTTCCCGTTCCCGTTCCCGTGTCCGTTGCTTTGAGAGACGCCCTGTGGAGTTACGGTGCCACTGCCTGTCGATGTGGAGGTCGTGCCCGAGCCTGACGAGGTAGATCCAATGTCTGCATTGGTGATCTGGCCGTCACCGTTCGTGTCACACACGAACTGGGCAGTTCCGTCAGCTCCGGTGTTGTTGGTCTGCGTTAACTGGTACGTGTACACAGGCACCTGCTGGTACGACATTCCGTAGGTTGGCATCTGGGTCCACTGGCTGCTACCAAAGCTGCCACCGAGACTACCAGAGAACGCGGCGCTGATGTTGAATGGCGCACAGTATGATCCGCCCATTGAGGAGGACCCGAGCGCCGAGGAGAACATTGAATTCAGATTCATGTAATCGCCGAAGTTCGGGACCGAAGTACTGGGTGGGACGAACCCCATGCCCGACATCCCACTTGCCAGATTGCTCATTCCCGACATCCCGGACATGCCCAACATCCAG
>JAJXVI010000090.1 GCA_021782195.1 bacterium
TTATTTTTTGTTCTACCTCATCCATCAGCTGCAGGACGCGTTCTTCGAGTTCGCCTTTCTGGGTACCGAGAAGGGCAAGTTCCTTGTTGAAGCTTGCGAGCTCCTTGGGATTGCGTGTGTTGCCGGAGTACAGCTTCTTCTGGATTTCCCGCACCCGCGCTTCCACGGTTGCCAGCTGCAGTTCGGCGTCCTTGAGCGAAATCCGGTTCGCGTGAAGCTGTTTCTCGAGCGTCTGTCGTTTGGACTCGCGAACACGGACCTTCTTTTCGAGTTCAGCCGATCCGTCGCTGGCCGAGAGCTTGTTCTGGAGTTGAAGAATGCGGGTATCGACCTGCTGGAGACGGTACAGGGGATACAGTGCGATCATCAGGAGTACAGCTCATCTTTCAGCACGCACACGGCAGGGAGCATGCGATAGCGGCCTGCAAAATCAAGGCCATATCCGACAACGAACTGGTCATCGACCTTGAATCCCGCGTAGTCGACGGGAACTTCAATGCGGCGTCGCGCGGGCTTGTCAAGAAGCGTTGCAGTCCGGATGCTGGCCGGTTTGCGCAGTTTGAGCGCGCGGATCAGGTAGCTCAGCGTGAGGCCCGTGTCGACGATGTCTTCGACGATGAGCACGTGGCGGTCTTCCACGCGTTCCTCGACATCCTTGAGAATGCGCACCACGCCTGACGTTCTTGTTGACTCGCCGTAGCTTGAACTGGCGATGAAGTCGAGCGTTACGGGCAGATCGATGTGGCGCATGAGGTCGGATGTGAAGAAAAGGGAACCCTTGAGAACGCACAGGAGCACGAGGTCTCGGTTGACGTAGTCCTTCGTGATCTGCTGCCCCATCTCGGCGATTCGCCGGGCAAGGGTCTCCTCATCCAGGAGAACCTCTTTGACGTCGCGCATCAAGTCATTCACCGTGTGTCTCCTTCAAACGCTTGCACCCGACGTCAGCAGATGGGTGGAGAGTGCGGGGACGGCTGACGGGGGCGTGGATTTGATGGAGGCCGGGCGCGTCGTCACCGACGAGCGAACCGGCCTCACGGGGTTGCTCCATTTCGAGCGGGCAATCGGGGGAAACCCGCAGGAACCGTCGTTCCTGCGGGGGTGTTCGGTTACCGGTAGAGGCTGATGAGGCAAGATTCCGTCAGGATGGCGAACGAACTCACGAGCGTGAACCATCGCCAACTCCCGGCGAGGTTACCCGAACGCCAGGCCATCAGCAGCACCAGGGACGCAAGGTTGAGGATGAGCATTCGCGTGGTCTGCTCGTCGAGGTGGAAAAAAACCTCACGCTGCGGCCAGACGAACAGCAGCGAGCAGGTTCCGATGAGAAACAGCACGGACAACACGTTGAAGAGAAGCAACAGTACGGCCGGCAGGTTGCGTCGTGGCCTGCGTGATGCGCTGACGTGCTTCAAATCGGTGTATTCGCTTTCGCGCCGGTTGACGACGCGATCAGTTGATCGTTGATGGGCTCTCCCTCACGGTGCGAGGCGATGATGCGGGAGAGGTCATCACCGTCGACAACCTCCTTTTCGAGCAGTTCCTTGGCGATGCTGTGCAAGACGTCACGGTTGCGCGTCAGAAGACTGCGAGCGCGAGTATACGCACGGTCTACGAGAACGTGTACTTCCTGGTCGATCTGGTTGGCCACTTCCTCGGAGTAGTTGCGATCCTCGTGGATGTCACGCCCGAGGAACACCTGCTCGGACTTGCGGCCGAAGGTCAGAGGTCCGAGTTTCTCGCTCATCCCGTACCGCGTGACCATGTTGCGGGCCACGTCGGTGGCTTTTTCGAGATCGTTGGCAGCGCCGGTGGTGATCTCGTTGAACACGACCTCCTCTGCGACACGTCCGCCAAGACAGTGCGCGAGGTAGGCCTCGAGTTCGGTGCGTGTACGGTTGTACTTGTCCTCGTCCGGAATCGACCAGGTCACGCCAAGGGCCATTCCGCGCGGCAGGATGGTCACTTTTCGTACCGGATCGCACTCAGGGATCAGCTTGGCCACCAGTGCGTGACCGGCCTCATGATACGCCGTGATTTCCTTTTCCTTGTCGCTCATGAGTCGGCTCTTCTTCTCCGGGCCCATGAGGACGCGATCGATCGCTTCTTCACAGTCGGGCATCTCAATCTGGCCTTTGTTCGCCCGTGCGGCAAGCAGGGCGGCCTCGTTGAGGAGGTTCTCGAGGTCTGCGCCCGAGAAGCCCGGCGTACGACGGGCCAGGAGTTCGACGTCGATCTCATCGGCCAGGGGCTTCCCTCGGCTGTGCACCTTGAGGATTGCCTTGCGTCCGGCAATGTCCGGCTTGTCCACGCTCACGTGTCGGTCGAAACGGCCCGGTCGTAGGAGCGCCGGGTCGAGGACGTCAGGTCGATTCGTAGCGGCAAGCACGATGACTCCGTTGTTTGCCTCGAAACCGTCCATCTCGACGAGCAGCTGATTGAGGGTCTGTTCGCGCTCGTCGTGTCCGCCGCCGAGGCCTGCGCCTCGCTGTCGACCCACGGCGTCGATCTCATCCACGAAGACGATGCAGGGGGCTGTCTTCTTGGCCTGCTCGAACAGATCGCGCACGCGCGATGCGCCCACGCCCACGAACATTTCCACGAAGTCAGACCCGCTGATGTAGTAGAAGGGGACGCCGGCTTCTCCCGCGATGGCGCGGCCGAGGAGGGTCTTTCCGGTGCCAGGCCCTCCAAGCAGAAGGACGCCCTTGGGAATTCTGGCGCCCAGCGACTGGTACTTCTTGGGATACTTCAGGAAGTCGACGACCTCCTTGAGCTCTTCCTTGGCCTCTTCTACCCCTGCCACGTCGTCAAACGTGACCTTGGCGCGGTTGTCGCTCATCAACTTGGCACGGCTGCGCCCGAAGGAAAAGGCCTGACTCCCACCCGACTGGGCCTGGCGCATGATGAGAATCACGAACCCGAACAGCAGTACGTACGGAAGTACATTGACGAGGATGATCCACAGGGACGTCTCGTTGCGCTGTTGGAAGTTTACCACGACCTTGTGCGCCCGCAGCATGTCCTGCAGTTCCTGATCGTTCTGGAATCCATAATAGGTCTTGAACTGCTGGTTTTTTGGCGTCTTGAACGTGCCACGGATCTCGCCATTCCCGAGTGTGACCTCGGCAATATTGGATGGTGACTTGTTGAGTTCTTCTTCGAACTTTGTATAGGAGATGTTTTCCGGAGTCTGTCCTCGCTGCAGCACCAGCTGTACGATAAAGTACGTGGCAAGCAGGATACATGTCCAGATGAGCGCGGAGCGCAACAGTTTGCCCACTACGACTGGTTCCTCCTCGGCCCCGGGTCAACAGTCCGGTGCCTGTGCATTTCCGTGTTCGGCCGGCCCCGTGATGCGGGGGAGCGTTTCGATCTCGCGTGAAAACCGGCCGGGGTCAGAGTATCCCGTCGTTCGTCAATGAGTTCGACGGAGCTCTGGCCCGCTCGTCCGACGTCGCCACCTTCCCGAAGTTCCTCGGAAAACGGGAAAGTGTGCTCCAAGGGGCTGCAGCCTCTTCGGTGTGCTCGCCTGTACTCCCTGCCTGGCCCGTCCTTACGTGCTGGCGGACCTCGGCCGCAAGGTGCGATCGTGGCAACAGCCACACGCGGAAGCGCTGCACCCGCGCGTCGGGGTTCACGCCCGAGCGGAGGCTTCCCTGTCGTCAACCGACGGGAAGTTGCACCTTCGCGTTGGACATGGGATTCATAGACTGGGGATTGAGTACCGCAAGCATCGGAAGGTTTCGGTAGCGCTGCTGGTAGTCGAGTCCGTAGCCCACCACCCAGTGGTCGGGGACGGTGAAGCCGACCAGGTCGGCCGTGACCGGGGCGACGCGTCGCGCGGGTTTGTCGAACAGGGTCACGATCAGCAGCGAGGCAGGGTCACGGATGCGAAGCGCCTCCATCACGTACTGAACGGTCTGGCCTTCGTCGATGATGTCCTCGACTACGATGACGTGTCGGTTGGTGATGGAACAGTCAAGGTCCTTGATGATCTTGATCGGTCCCCGGTCTTCCTCCGGATGACCTTTCTCCACGACCATGAACTCCAGGGTGCATGAGACGTCGATGGTGCGCGCGAGGTCCGCAAGAAAAACACTTGCGCCTCTCAAGAGCGCAACCAGGATCACCTCTTCGGCGCCACGCTGTCGGTAGGTTTGCGTGATCTCCTGCCCGAGTTCCCGTACGCGTTGCTGGATCTGTTCAGCGGTCAGCAGGACTTCCTCAATGTGGTTGTGCACGTCCCTGGAGTGCTCCTTCGTACCAGATATCGAGTTGGAGAACAGACGAGGCACCCGTGCGGGGGCGGTATCGTACATCGACGCCGCTTCCTGGAACGCATGCAAGCTGCTCGCCCGCGACAATGAGGGGGATGGCGTCCCGTTCTGCAAGGGGGACCTGCAGACGGTTGAACGTGGCTTTCAACTTGCAGGACCCGGTTCCTGTCGATGGTCTCCATCGATCGCCCGGACGACGACTTCTCACGTACAGGGTGGAACCGTCGAGTGCGAGCGTCGCGTGCCAGATTTCTCGCAGCGCCGCACAGAGGCCGTCTGCCGCGCCGGGTATCGGGGGCGAGAGGCTTGCTTGTTCGGCGTTTACGGACGTGCGGACGTGCCACCCACCGAGCGCCAGCTCTCCCGTCACGGGGAGGAGGTGCACCCCGGACAGGGGGGACGGGGCTTCGTGCGTGCGGGTCAGGAGCACACTGTTTCGGGTCCGCGTCGCCACGCCTCCTCCGGGGAGTGGAACCCCACGACCTGGAGGTCCATCAAGAAGACCGTCAAGACGCCTGGCGGTGTGGGCGTCGAGTGTGCCGGGGACGGTCGCGAGATCGCCGTCCGCCTCGCTCGCGGCGTCCTCGAGGAGGCGGACGGCGCGCTGAAACACGCGGAAGCGGATTGCCACGGGGAGGTCGCTCGCATCGTCGGCGATCCGCACGCCACGTTCGACGACCCGGATCGTTCGGCTGGCTGCCCGCGCGACCTCCTGGCGAATGAACGCCTCGTCCTGGCGCGCGGCGCGTGCCAGTCTGCCGAGCGCGGGCACGACGCACGGGTTGAGTTCCCCCAGAAGTGGCAGTATCTGTGCCCGTACGCGGTTTCTCATCGCATACGACGGGTCCTGGTTTGTCGGATCCTCAACCACCGGCAGCGCGCGTTCCGCGACGACGGCGTGCGTCTGGGCGCGGCGGACCGTCAGGAACGGGCGCACGAGCCAGGGGCGCGTGCCGTGACAGAGGACGGGTTGGATTCCCTGCAACCCGGCGCATCCGCAACCGCGCACGAGTCGCATCAGGAGCGTCTCGGCCTGATCGTCCGCGGTGTGGGCGGTGGCCACGACCGCGCCGTTGCGGGCCAGGTGGAAAAACCAGGCCTGACGTTCGGAACGTCCGGCGGCTTCCAGTCCGAGCCGTTTTTCGCGGGCCTGCGTGCGCAGGTCGACGCGTCGGTGATGGAGGACGACGCCACGTTCGCGGCAGAACCCGTCGACGCAGTCGCGTGCCTCGTCAGACCTCGCCTCGGTCAGGCCGTGGTGAAGGTGCGCCGCTTCGACGACGACGCCGAGTCGGTCTCGCTGGCGCAACAGCAGGTCGAGAAGAGCCATGGAGTCGGCGCCGCCACTGACCGCGCAGATCACCGTGCCGCCGCGCGGAAGAAGTCGCTCGCGCTCGATGAACTCGAGCGCGCTGGCGTCAAGGCTCCTGACTGACCGCCCCACGGGAAAGGACCCCGTGGAGGGCGGTTCCCCCTCGTCGCCCCCGTGGGTTGCGAAGGTTTTCGTCAACGGTTGCACGCTTCGTTCGGGGTCTCGGTGATGGTGCACGTGACGCCGTGCGGTTCCACGTCAAGCGCAAGTGGACGGGCGTCGTAACCGTTTTGCAGAAACGCCCGGGTCATGGCTTGCGCGACGCCTCGTGCGTCATCGCGCACGAACGCGCCCACGGTCGGGCCGGATCCGCTGATGAACACACCACAGGCGCCGCTTGCGCGGGCCGCGGCGCGCACGTCGTCCCAGCAGTGCAGCAGGGGTGCGCGGAAGGGGGTGTGCAACCGGTCAGACACCGCCTCTTCAAGCCACTCGAAAGCTCCGTCACGCAGTGCGCTGACCAGTATCGCCGCGCGCGCGGCGGAGTAGACCGCATCCTCGCGTCGATAATCGGCCGGAAGGGCGCGGCGGGCCTCGTCGGTGGACACCCGCAGGTCCGGCACGGCAAACCCGAGCCGCAGCTGCGCGTGCAGGGGCATCGGGAAGCAGCGCGTGCCGTCGTGTTCGGTCTTCACGGAGGCGGTGAGCCCCCCGTGGATTGCCGCTGCCAGGTTGTCGGGGTGCGGCTCGATGCGGAGGGCTTGTTCGAGGATCCAGTCGCGCCGAGGCGCCTCGTGACCGGCCACCGCGCTTGCCGCGGCGAGGCCCGCCACCACCGCAGCTGCGCTCGATCCGAGGCCACGGGTGACGGGAATGGCGTTGTGCGCACGGATGCGGACCCTCGGAAATGGATGACCCAGGACCTCCAGGCCGTGACGGAAGGCCGTGAGCATCAGGTTGTTGGCGTCGTGGATCTCCGTCGCGCCCTCTCCCGTGATCTCGACGCACGGCGGCGGGCCGGCCTCCCCGATGGGCCACGCGACGGTCACCTCGTTGTAGAGCTTTACGGCAAGACCCAGAAAGTCGAATCCCGGGCCGAGGTTTGCGGTCGTGGCGCAGACGCGGATCCTCGCGAACCGCACGGCTCAACCTCGCCGGATCTCGCGATTGCTTTCCCCCGTGATGAGGGCTTCGATCGCGTGAATCTCGGCTTCGATGGCGCGAGGGGGTTCGGCGAGGTCTTGCGTGGCGGTGGCGGGGTCCTTCAGGCCGTGGCCGGTCAGCACGCAAACCACGCGGTCGTGGGGGCGCAGTCGCCCTCCTTCACGACTCATCTTCAGCAGGCCGGCCACCGGGGCCGCCGACGCTGGCTCGCAGAAAACACCCTCTTCTCTTGCAAGAAGGTGATAGGCCTCGAGAATCTCGGTGTCTTCCACGCAGTCGATAAGCCCTCCCGACTCGTTGCGCGCGCGTTCCGCGCCTTCCCACGACGCGGGGTTGCCGATACGGATTGCCGTTGCGACGGTCTGGGGAGCGGCGATGGGGTGTCCGAGTACGAGGGGAGCCGCGCCGGCCGCCTGAAAACCGTCCATGCGCGGAAGTCGCGTGCAGCGACCCGCAGCGTGCCAGGCCTGGAAACCTTTCCAGTACGCGGTGATGTTGCCCGCGTTGCCGACGGGGAGCACGAGGTGATCGGGTGCGTCGCCCAGCGCTTCGCAGATCTCGAAGGCGGCTGTCTGCTGGCCGATGATGCGGAACGGGTTCACCGAGTTGACCAGGGCCAGGCCGTGCCGTTCGGCGACCTCGCGCACGAGCTCCAGTGCCCGGTCGAAGTTTCCGGCGATGGTGACGACCCGTGCTCCGTGGATGATGCTCTGGGAGAGCTTTCCGAGGGCGACCTTGCCCTCGGGAATGACCACCCAGCACCGTAGACCCGCACGTGCCGCATAGGCGGCGGCACTTGCTGCCGTGTTGCCCGTGGACGCGCAGATCACCGCCGAGGCTCCCTGTGCCAGCGCCATCGTGATGGCGACCGTCATCCCACGGTCCTTGAACGACCCCGTCGGGTTGCAGCCTTCGTATTTGAGCCAGACGTCGAGCCCCAGACGGTCACTCAAACGAGTGGCCCGGAGAAGGGGGGTCGCGCCTTCGCCAAGCGTGACGATCCGTGCTTCCGGCGGCACAGGCAGGTGGTCCGAGTAGGCGGCGATGATGCCAGGCCAGCAGAGCGCGTGGTGCGTGCTCATGCATCGTCTCCTCTCACGCGCAACACGGCAGCGACCTCGCTCACCTGTGGAAGGAGGCGGAACCTGGCGAGCGCGCGACGCATGTGCTTTTCCAGTGTATCGTGTGTAAGGAACACCACGTCGACGGTCTCGTCGTGCGGTTGCCCTTTCTGGATG
>JAJXVI010000091.1 GCA_021782195.1 bacterium
CCTGGTCGAGGGCGACTCAGCCGGTGGTTCGGCGAAGGCGGGCCGAGACCGTCACTTCCAGGCCATCCTGCCGCTCAAAGGCAAGATCCTCAACGTCGAGAAGGCCCGTGAAGACAAGGCCCTGGCCAACGATGAGATTCGCACACTGGTCACCGCGCTCGGTTGTGGATATGGAGACGACTTCAACGACAAGAAACTGCGGTACAAGCGCGTAATTCTCATGACCGATGCCGATGTCGACGGCAGCCACATACGCACGCTGCTGCTAACCTTCATGTTCCGCTGGATGAAGAGACTGCTCGACAGCGGCTACGTCTACATTGCAACCCCGCCTCTGTATCACATCACAAAAGGGAAGAAGGAATTCTACGCCTACAGCGACGAGGAGCGTGATCGCATCCTGGCCGAGATTGGCGCTGAACGGGCCGAAATCCAGCGATACAAAGGGCTGGGAGAGATGAACCCGGAGCAACTGTGGACCACCACCATGGATCCCTCCAACCGCGTCATGCGTCAGGTCACGCTCGAAGACGCCGTGGAGGCCGACGAAATCTTCAGTCTCCTGATGGGAGAAAAAGTACAGCCACGGCGTGAGTTCATCGAACAACACGCCGCTTCGGTGGTCGACCTCGACATTTGAGGAACGGCGGCCGGCGTGAGGGTCCCCGTCGGCGGCGCACAGAGCGAAGCACCCCCAGCGCCGCCGGGGACGTCCCCCCGAGATCAATTCAGGAGAACCCGACATGACCAGAATCATCCCGATCCCCATCGAAGACGAGATGAAGGCCTCATACCTCGCATACTCGATGTCGGTCATCGTGGCGCGCGCGCTGCCGGATGTGCGCGATGGCCTCAAGCCGGTGCACCGCCGCATCCTGTATTCCATGTACGAGCAGGGATACACCCCCGACAAGAAGCACCGAAAGTGCGCCGCGACGGTCGGGGAGGTCCTCAAGTCCTATCACCCGCACGGCGACGCATCCGTCTATGACGCCCTTGTGCGGCTGGCCCAACCGTTCAATGTCCGCTACCCGCTTATCGATCCACAGGGCAACTTCGGTTCGGTCGATGGAGACCCACCCGCCGCCAGTCGATACACCGAAGCTCGCCTCGGACGCATCGCCCTCGAAATGCTCGCCGATATCGATAAAGATACGGTCGACTGGAAGCGCAACTACGACAACACGGTCGACGAGCCCAAAGTCCTGCCCGCCCGCCTGCCCAACCTGCTCATCAACGGCTCCGCGGGGATTGCCGTGGGAATGGCCACGAACATTCCCCCCCACAACCTGCGAGAAGTCTGCGATGCCCTGATTCATCTCTGCGAACACCCGAACTGTTCCGACGAGTCTCTGCTCGAGTTCATCCCGGCGCCCGACTTCCCGACCGGTGGTCTCATTCTTGGTACCGACGGCGCCAAGATGGCGTACCTCTCCGGCCGCGGTTCGGTCACCATGCGCGCCCGCACCCAGGTCGAGGAACTGAAGACCAACAAGAGCGCCATCATCGTCACCGAGATCCCCTATCAGGTGAACAAGGCGAAACTGGTCGAGCAGATTGCGGAACTGGTCAAGGAAAAGAAGATTCAGGGCATCGTCGACCTGCGCGACGAATCTGACCGACGGGGCATTCGCGTGGTGATCGAGCTGTCCACGGGTACGCGCGCCCAGCTTGTGCTCAACCAGCTCTTCAAGCACACGCAACTGCAGCAGAACTTCAACATCATCAACCTCGCGCTGGTCGACGAGACCTCTCCCCGCGTGCTCACCCTCCGCCAGATGCTCGACATCTGGCTCACGCATCGACTCGAGGTCGTGCGCAGACGCAGCCAGTATGAGCTCGACAAAGCGCGCCGACGCGCCCACATCCTCGAAGGGCTCCTCAAGGCGCTCGACATCCTCGACGAGATCATCGCGCTCATTCGCGGATCGGCCAACGTGGAGACCGCGCGCACGGGCCTGATGACCCGGTTCGGCTTCACCGAGGAGCAGGCCAACGCCATCCTCGACATGCGTCTACAGCGACTGACCGGACTGGAACTCGAGAAACTTACCACGGAGTACGAGGAGGTCCGACGAACCATCGCCTACCTTGAGGGGCTGCTCGCCGATCGAGCCCGGATGCTTGAGGTTATCAAGGAAGAGATCCTCGACCTGCGCAAACGATTTGGCGACGACCGTCGATGTGAAATCATCGAGGGTGAGTCCGGCACACTCGATATGGAAGACCTCATTCCGCCGAGCGACGTCATTGTGAGTGTTTCACACGCCGGCTACGTCAAGCGCATGCCCGTGGAAGCCTATCGCTCCCAGCGCCGTGGTGGCCGGGGCGTGGCCGGCGCAGGTCTGCGCGAAGAAGACTGGCTCGAGCACATTTTTGGCACCAACACCCACCACTACGTGCTCTTCATCACCGACCGAGCGCGCGCCTACCGCCTGAAAGGATGGGAGATTCCCGAGGCATCACGCACCGCCAAAGGGACGGCCCTGGTCAACAAACTTGACATCGAACCTGGCGAGAAGGTCATGGCGGCCATCCCGGTGCGCGACTTCAACGAAGACGCGTACCTGTTCATGGCCACGCGCAACGGCACCGTCAAGAAGACGGCACTCAACGACTTCACGAATCTTCGCAATCGCGGCATCATCGCACTGACCCTGGACGAGGGCGATGAACTGATCGGAGTTCGCCTCACCGGTGGCCACGACCACGTGGTGTTGATTACCCGCAGAGGCCAGAGTATCCGGTTCGCGGAGGAAGACGTACGCGTCATGGGTCGGGGCGCGCGCGGCGTCAAGGGGATCAACCTGCGCGATGGCGACGAGGTCGTGTCCATGGCCATCGTCTCTCCTGAAAGTGAAAGCGATCTCCTCGTCGTCACCGACAACGGCTACGGCAAGCGTACTTCGCTCGACGAATACCGCCTGCAGTCAAGAGGAGGCTCTGGAATCAAGACCCTGAACGTCCAGGAAAAGCGCGGCGAGGTCGCTGCGGCGCGCACCATCAGCGATACCGATGAGCTGATCCTTTCAACGCAGGAAGGAATCGTGATTCGCATTGCCGCCAGCGCGATATCAAGCACGGGCCGCGTCACCCAGGGCGTAACGCTGATGCGTCTCACCGAGGGCGACAAAATCAGCAGCGTCGCGGTCATTCCTCGCTCAGAAGACGAGGCGGACGAAGCGCCCCACGCCGAGGACGAAGCGCCCCACGCCGAGGAACCGTGAATACCGGGAAACTCACCATCGCCTGACTGACGCACCAGGAAACAAAAGAGCCGGAGGTCGCGCCTGGAAACCCAGTCATACTGCCAGGAGGTCAGGAAAGAACTGACCGTCACCCTGCCGGAACGGGCCTGCTGCCAGCGCAGCCTGCTCGCAGCGATCCTGCTGACCGGAGGTTTCCTCCTCGATCCCGACGGCCCCGGAGCCGCCTGCATCCTGGAGACTCCGAGCAACGCGAACGTGCGTGTCGTGCTGCGGATCGTGCGCCTGCTGGATGGCCCGTCCGCTTCGTGGGAGGCGCGTCGGCGTACACTCCGGGGAAATACCCTCTATGAGGTTCGTATTGGACCGACCCTCCCCACCGCGGCCTCTCCGGCGCGCAATCGCGGGTTGGGCCGTTTTCTTGCACGCCTGGGACTCGCCCCTTCCCCCCAGGGCGCGGGGGCGCTCACGCTTACCACGCTTCCTCGCCGGCGCTGCTGCAAGCGCGCGTTCGTGCGAGGAGCCTTCCTGGTCGGGGGGACCGTGACGCATCCCCGCCGCGAGTACCACCTGGAAATCACCGTGCGCAGCGTGGAAACGTCCGACATCCTGACGCGGCTCCTCGCCGATCTCGGGGTTGCAACCAGACACCGTGCGCGCAAGTCTCGCGCGGCGCTCTACGTGAAGTCAGCGGACCTGACCGCGCGGGTGCTCAACCTCATGGGCGCCACGACAGCGCTCCTCGAACTCGAAGAGGTTCGAGCACTCAAGGAGACAAAAAACCGCGTCCACCGGCGCGTGAACTGCGAAACCGCGAATCTGGCGCGCCTGAGCACGGCCGCAAGCGAGCAGGTCGCCTACCTTCGCCTCTTCGAACAACAGGTCGGACTGCGGCACCTTCCCCCCCCCATGCGTGCACTCGCGCGCGTCCGACTGCGCCAGCCAGAGGCATCGTATCCAGAACTTGGGAAGGCTCTCTCCCCTCCGGTGGGGAAGGCTACGGTCGGACGTCAGCTTCGACGATTGTTGAAGGTCGCGTCTGACCTGATGGCGCAGTCTTCTGCAGGCCCTCTCCCCAGGACTCAAGGCTCACTCGCCAGGATGTCAACGGAGGGCTCGAAGATCTGCGCCCCAGAGAAAATCGAACCACAGACCGATAAGTCCGAGAAGCCGGGAAGGGCTACACTCGGGCAGGCAGACAGGAAGGAGACCCGAATGTCCTACAAGATTGCCATCAACGGCTTCGGCCGAATCGGCCGTCAGGTCACGCGCATCATTTTGGAAAAGTACCCGGACGTTGAAATCGTTGCGGTCAACGATCTGACCGACGCAAAGACCAACGCGCATCTTTTCCGCTATGATTCCAGCTATGGCCGCTTCAACGGCCCGGTCGTCGTAGAAGATGGTGCAATGTCGATCGACGGCAAGCGCATCAAGGTTCTGAGCGAAAGAGATCCGGCCCGCCTTCCGTGGAAAGAACTCGGTATCGACGTGGTCATCGAGTCCACAGGATTGTTTACCTCGGCAGACAAGGCTGGAGCACACATCGAGGCCGGTGCGGGGCGCGTCATCATCACAGCTCCGGCAAAGGGCGAAGACCTCACGATCGTCCTGGGCGTGAACGACAACCAGTACGACCCGTCCCGGCATCGGATCGTCTCCAACGCATCGTGCACGACAAACTGCCTTGCACCCGTCGCGAAGGTGCTCTACGAGGAGTTTGGCATCGAGCACGGGCTGATGACCACCATTCACTCCTACACGAACGACCAGCGCATCCTCGACTATCCGCACAAGGACCTGCGCCGCGCACGTGCGGCCGCCCTCAGCATGATCCCCACCACCACCGGCGCGGCGAAGGCTGTGGCGCTTGTGATTCCTGAACTCAAGGGCAAGTTCGACGGTTTCGCCATTCGCGTTCCGACCCCGACCGTCTCAGTGGTCGACTTCACGGCAGTTCTTGGCAAGGACACCACGAAAGACGCAGTGAATGCAGCCCTCAAGACCGCCGCGCACGGATATCTCCAGGGCATCCTCGAGTACTGCGACGAACCGCTGGTCAGCGTTGACTTCAAGGGCGTGGCATCGTCCTCCATCGTCGACGCGGCCTCCACCCTGATGGCGGGTCCCCGACTGGTCAAGGTCGTGGCCTGGTACGACAACGAGTGGGGATACTCGAACCGAGTGGCCGACCTCGTCACGTTCATGGCACGCAAGGAATCCACCGTCGCCGTCGGCGCCTGACGCGTTCCGACGACTGGGAGCGGGGGCGGTCTGTCCGCGCCAGCTCCCTGCACCGCACGGCGCCCCCGTCGAGGCGCAACCTCCGGTGGGCGCTCGCGGGGACGCTGACGCTCGCGCTCGCGGGGACGCTGACGCTCGCGCGGATCTTCGCTTCCCCGACCATTCGCGCACCGCACCAGCCTGCTCCCGACAACCACGTGTCAAGAGCGTTTTCCCCCAGACTTCTGGACAATCACGCATACTTCTGTTACACTGTACATTAATTGGCGACCATAATTCTCGGCAATTAAGGCTGACGATGTTTCCAGGAGGATGCACATGACACCACAGACTTTGGAGATCTCCGGCACTTCCACCATGCAGGAGGTTCTCGACGCTTTTCCGAGCGCCCGCCGCGCCCTGTTCCAGCGCTACCACATCGGAGGCTGTTCCAGTTGCGGCTTCTCGCCCGAGGATACACTCACGGAAGTGCTCTCCAACCACAACGTGATGGACGTCGAAGGCACGCTCGACTATATCCGGGAAAGCCAGAAGGTCGACGACCAGATGCAGATCACCGCCGTCGAACTGCGAGACGCTCTGAAAAGTGCCACGCCTCCTCGCCTGATTGACGTGCGCGACCAGTGGGAATACGAAATCGCGCACCTCGACGGCGCCGAGCTCCTGACCCGCCCGCTCATCTCCGACATGATGGACTCCTGGGACAAGAGCACCCCCCTGGTCTTCGCGTGCCACCACGGCACACGAAGCCTTGATGCGGCCGCCTACTTTGCTGGCCACGGGTTCAAGAACGTACGCAGCCTGCAGGGTGGTATCGACGCGTGGGCCAGCGAGATCGACCCGCAGATGGCCCGCTACTGACGCTCGAATCTGCCTCGCTGGCAGATCTGCTCTCGCGCTCCCTTCTCTCCGTCTCGAGAGGGGAGCGCTCCCTCTCTCCCATTACGACAAACGGTTCACGCACGCTGACCCGGAGCCCGTCCCACACGCACGCCGACACGCGAGGCCGAAAGGCCCGGAGCGGCAGTGACACCGCACGTCCCACACGCACGCCGACACGTGAGCGTCCTCTTCACGCGACCCACCCACCGGGAACACGGTCCCCGTCCCCTGACGGCCGCTGACGCTCCCGTCGCGTCCGCGCCGCCAGGGCGCCCACGAACCACGCAGGAGCACAGGAGCGCAGGAGCGCAGAAGCACAGGAGCACAGGAGCACAGGAAGGCGCCGTTCATCCCCCCCGAGAGCACGCCGTTTCGCTGCCAGAAGAATGCGGGGACGTCCCCGGATTCCACACCACCGTCCCCATCACACGCCGCATCTCCAGGTACTCCGCGGTCCAGCGGCCGTCTGCGTCACGAACGTGAAACGGAGGCCGGTCTTCCCGCTCTTCCCGCTCCCCCGTGAACGCACAGACGAAAAGCGCGATGAGCGGCGCCGCTCCGTGTCGGAACACCACGTCCTGTCGCACGTGCACGCGGAGGCCCGCAGCTTCGATGGCCTTCTCTGGACGCTCGTCCGCCGCCGCGTGGCAGAAGCAGAATCGTCCCCCAGGAGCCAGATTCGCCGCAGCCACCCGACAGTAGTCGTAGACGTCGCCGTTGAGCTCGAGACGAGCGCCTGCACGCTGGGGATGCGGCGACCGCACCGCGCGGGATGGGGGAAAGTACGGGGGACTGCCCGTGACAAGCGCAAACGGTGCCTCCCCCGCGAGGATACTCGGATCGCGCAGGTCGCCGTGACGGAACTCGACAAGGCCGTCCAGGCCGTTCAAACTGGCCGTGCGACGCGCCAGGTGAACACTACGAGCCTGGATTTCGACCCCGACAAGACTCGGAGACCCACGGTTCCTACCGGAAACGGTCAAGGCCTCATCGGCGTCAGGAGCGATGAATGCGCGTGCAGCGCCTTCAGGACCTTGAACCGTTCCCGCCAGAACATCGGGGGAGTGAAGAAGAGACCAGAGCGTCAGAAGACCGACCGACCCGATTCCCGAGCCGATGTCAAGCAGTCGCCGGGGCACGCTGGTGACGGCTCGTGCAGCCATCCACGCGGTGAGAAGGTCGTCCGCGGAAAAACGATGTCCGTGACGTAGCTGGAAAATGCGCCAGGCGCCGGCGAGGTGGTCAAGGGTTTCATCTGCTGCGGGTTCGAGCGTCACGAACGAATCATACGGCGACCCGGCAGCGTGTCCCTTCCCCGGAGAATCTGGCGGTCAGCCGACCGGTTGATGCGACTGTGCCCGGGCCAACTCGTCGATCAGCACCTTCAAGTGACCGACACCCACGGGAATGGAACGGGCCTTCGACTCGCCGCCAATACGCTGACCCTCCCGGGTCGCGATCTCGACGACGCGCAGGCGGGCACGCATCGCCCGGATGGTCATCTGGTACTCAATCGGAAAGCCGCACTCCGTGAGATGCAGGGCTTCGAACGCCCTGCGCGTGATGGCACGGTATCCATTGATGGTGTCACTCACGTACGGCCCACGGTTGAAGAGGCGGTTTGCGAGCCAGGTGAACAGGCGATTTGCCCACGCACGGGG
>JAJXVI010000092.1 GCA_021782195.1 bacterium
ACGCCATCTTGATGCTCTGGGTTCCGTGGGCCGTGTTGTTCGCGACCGATAACCCGAAAGTGGCAGCGCGCCGCCTGTTTGTCGCGCAACTCGTGGCCGTGGGAGGGTTTCTGCCGTGGGTCCCGTGGCTGCTCGGGCAACTGCACGGACAGGGCGGCACGGCCGGGCACCTCCTCGAGTCCACGCGCAACCTTCCCGACGCGCTCGGCGAGTGGTTGCGGGTCTGTGTGCTGGGGCCGAACCTCGACCTTGGGGAGCCTGCCCAGATCTTGCTGGCCCTGCTCCTGGTGGCACTCTGCGCGCTGGGTCTGCGTGCCTGGCCGCGTCCGTTCGGCCTGCTGCTGGCAGCCATCGTGCTGGTGCCGATCGTCGAGGCGGCCATCATCCTTCACGTCCTGCACATCCTGGTCTTCACGGCCAAGCACGCCTATTTTCTGGCGCCCGCCCTGTGGTTGATGCTGGCGGGGGCACTGGTGCAGACGCCCGTGACGCTTGAGTGGGGAGGTGCCGGGGTGGTGATCGCCCTCAACGTGATCATGTATCTGACCACGTTCGCCACGCCTGCGATGCGCAATCCTCCCTGGCGACAGATCGTCGCTTCGGTCGACGCGGCGGCCGGCCCGGGCGACGCTGTGACCGTGACGCCAACGTATCATTCACTGGAATTTCTTCACTATGACCGGCGCGGACTGCCGATGTTCAAAATCTCCCCCGCGTCCGCGCCCGCGGCCGCGAAATGGCTCTACAGTCACTACCCCCGCGTGTGGGTGATAGAGACCTATCGAAGCCTCGAGGACCCACAGGGAAGGGTTCTTCGTGCCTTTGACCATGTGTGGCATCGGTTGTACACGCGCGTGTACCCCAGCGTGGCAGAGTTTGACGTGGTGACCGTCGTGCTCTACGGCCACGGTGCCCCTGCCGCGTCCGCGCGTCTTCCCGCGCGCCCAGCTTCCCCGAGCGGTCCGCGCGGGTCCCCCGCAGCTCCTTCCGCGGGAACGTCCCCGACTGGCGCGGGCGCGTCCCCCCCGGGCGGTCCCATCCCCGTTCATACCTGATGGGGAATGAGAGGAGTTCGAAGCGCTCTGCCGAATTCTGGCAGACCCTCCGGCCCCCTCTCTCCGCAAGTGGCCCCAATGACTCGTCCGTCGTGATTCGCCCGGGCTTGCGTGAGTGTTTCACGTCCGGCCACGTCGTGAATGCCAGGGCTTTACGGCCGGTGGCGGAGGCGAGCGCATGAACAAGATTGGAACCATGGAAGCAGCGGTGGCGCGCGTGCCAGACGGCGCGACCATCATGATGGGTGGTTTCGGGTTGTGTGGAATCCCCGAGAACGCCGTGCAGGCCCTGCTCGCGGCCGGGCCCCGCAACCTGACGATCATCAGCAACAATGCCGGGGTTGACGATGCCGGGATCGGCCTGCTGATCCGTAACGGACAGGTTCGCAAGATGGTTGCCACCTACATCGGAGAGAACACCGATCTCGAGCGGCGTGTCATCAATGGCGAGTTGGAGGTTGAACTGGCGCCCCAGGGCACTTTCGCCGAGCGAATCCGTGCCGGAGGCGCAGGCATCGGCGGGTTCTTCACGCCGACCGGAGTGGGGACGCTGATTGCACAGGGCAAGGAGTCGCGCGTGATCGACGGGCGCGAGTACATCCTCGAAATGCCGCTGCGCGCTGATTTTTCTTTCGTGAAAGCCTGGAAGGCCGACGCCATGGGCAACCTCGTCTACCGCAAGACCGCGCGCAACTTCAATCCGCTCATGGCCACGGCCGGTCGGGTTACGATTGCCGAGGTGGAGGAGATTGTGCCGGTCGGGTCCATCGACGCCGACCTGGTTGCGACCCCTGGAATCTTTGTCGATGTCGTCGTCAAAGGAGAGCATTATGTCAAGCGTATCGAGAAAAGAGTATATCGCACGGCGAGTGGCGCAGGAGCTTGAAGACGGCGACTACGTGAACCTGGGCATCGGGATCCCCACCCAGGTTGCGAACTTCATTCCGTCTGGCGTCACGGTGGTGATGCATTCCGAGAATGGCCTTCTCGGGATCGGACCGTACCCCACCGCTGACGAGGTCGATCCGGACCTCATCAACGCGGGCAAGGAGACGGTCACCGAAATCCCCGGTGCGTCCTTCTTCAACTCTGCCGACTCGTTCGCGATGGTGCGCGGCGGGCACATCGATCTGGCCGTCATCGGTGGAATGGAGGTCGATGCGGAAGGCAATCTTGCAAACTGGATGATTCCAGGCAAGATGGTGAAGGGCATGGGGGGCGCGATGGATATCGTCACCGGTGCGAAGCGCGTTATCATTGCAATGCAGCACACCGCGAAAGACGGGTCCCCGAAGATTCTTGAAAAATGCACCCTGCCGTTGACTGCCCGCAAGGTCGTGAACATGATCGTGACCGACATGGGCGTCATCGAGGTTGCGCCGGGCGGCCTCGTGCTCAAGGAGGTCGCGCCTGGACTGACTGTGGATGATGTCGTGAAGGCGACTGGGGCTCCTCTTGCGATCGACCCCGCGCTTTCTACCGTGGGGCAGGAGTCCTGACGTGGTCCTGCCTGTCAGCAAGGAGAAACATGGCTTCTGACGTTCACCCCTCTTCGTTTGTGTCGCTTATCAGTCCGCCGTCGGCCGCGGGTGCGTCTGCGCACGAAGCCCACGGCGCGCTGCAGCGTGAGGTGCTGCTCGATGCGCCGCACCTCGAGTTCCGCGCCGCGGTACGCCGTTTCATTGCGCGCGAGGTTGTCCCGATCGCTGAGGAATACGAGAGGGAAAGTCGCTTTCCACTCGAGTTGCTCAAGCGCATGGGCGCAGAGGGGTTGCTGGGCATCCCGTATCCGCGCGAGTACGGCGGTTCGGGTGGCGACTATCTGGCCTACGCCATGGCCGTCGAGGAATTTTCCCGTGCGTGGGGATCGCTCGGCATCATCGTGGCCGCGCACACCACGCTGGGGACGGGTCCCCTGTACAATTTTGGCAGCGAGGAACTGAAGCGGGAGTGGGTGCCCCGTCTCGCAAAGGGCGAGATTATCGGCGGATACGGACTCACCGAGCCCGGCGCGGGTTCTGACTCGGGCGCCACGGCCACGACGGCGAAACTGCAGGGCGACGAGTACGTGCTCAACGGCACGAAGGCGTTCTGCACGAACGCCACGTTCGCCGCGTGCATCACCATGACTGCGGTAACCGGGCGCAACGAGGATACGGGGAAGAATCGCATCACGGCGTTCTTTGTCCCACGCTCTTTGAAGGGCATCGACGTGAGCCATCACGAGAACAAGCTGGGGTTGCGCGCTTCGGATACCTCGACGGTGGTGCTCGACAACGTGTGCGTGGCTCCACGATACATCCTGGGCCGCGAAGGAGAGGGATTCCGCCTCTTCATGCAGACCCTCGACAACGGACGCATCAGCATCGGGGCCATGGCGCTCGGACTGGGGCAGGCGGCCCTCGACGAAGCGTTGCGCTTTGCGCACGACCAGATGGGGCTGTTCAAGAGCATGTTCGAGGAACAGCAGACACTGGCCGTGCTGGCCGACCTGGCCACCGAGCTGAGCGCGGCGCGCCTCATGGTGTATTCGGCCGCGCGTCTCAAGGACGGCGGTTTGCCACACACGCAGGAAGCGGCCATGGCAAAGTTCTTTGCCAGCGAGGTTGCCATGCGGGCGACCGACCGCGCGCTCGACGTGCTCGGGCGTGGAGGGCCGATTCCGCACGACTGCCTTGCTTCCCGCGCGTTCCGCGACGTCAAGCTGACCACCATCTGGGAAGGCACGTCGGAAGTGCAGCGTCTCGTGATTTCTCGCGAACTGCTGCGCAGCTACGCCGCAAGCCGCGCCGAACAGGTGTGAATCGCGCCGCAGAGTGGTGCCGCAGAGGGATGAACCGCGTCATTTGCGGCGTGACCCGGAAATTGCATCAGGAAAAACGTTCAAAACACGAAGTGGAGAGAATCGTCCGATGATGGAAACCCTGCCTCAGACCGCCCCCGTGGGCCCCTCTTTCGAACTGTCAGAAGAGCACAAGATGCTCAAGGACATGGTTGCCGACTTTGCCACCAACACGCTGGCTCCGCGCGCGGCCGAATATGATCGCAGCACCGAGTTCCCCTGGGATAACGTGAAGGCGATGGCCGAACTCGGACTGCTCGGTATCAACATGCCCGAAGATCTCGGTGGCGCCGCCATGGACTCGACCTCCTATGTCATCGCTATCGAGGAGATTGCACGTGGCTGCGCTTCCACGGCCGTCATTGCCGCGGTGCAGAACGGCCTCGTGAACCTTCCCATCTACAAGTTCGGCACGCCTGAGCAGAAGGCGAAGTACATTCCGCGCCTGACCAGCGGCGAGATCATTGGCGCCTATTCCCTGACCGAACCTGGCAGCGGATCCGACGCCGTGGCCATGCAGACGCGTGCGCGTCGTGAGGGCGATCGCTACATCCTCAACGGGACCAAGGTGTTCGTCACGAACGGCATGGCGGCGTCAGTATTCGTGGTGTACGCCACGCTCGATCCGGCGCTCAAGTCGAAGGGCGTGTGCGCGTTCATCATCGAGAAGGGTTTTCCTGGATTCACCGTGGGCAAGCATGAGGAGATGATGGGCGTGCGGGCCAGTGGCACCTGCGAACTGATGCTTGACAACTGCGAGGTTCCGGCTGAGAACCTGCTCGGCAAGGAAGGCGACGGCTTCAAGATCGCCCTGGCAACGCTCGACGGCGGCCGCCTCGGCATTGCCGCGCAGGCCATCGGGATCGCGCAGGCCTGCCTCGACTACTCGCTCAAGTACACGCAGGAGCGCCAGCAGTTCGGAAAGCCCATCGCGTCGTTCCAGATGATCCAGAGCAAGCTCGTGGAGATGGCCGTCAACATCGACGCCGCTCGCCTGCTGCTGCATCGGGCCGCGTGGCTGCGCGACCGCGGTATGCGCTTCACGAAAGAAGCCTCGATGGCGAAGCTCTTTGCGTCGGAAACTGCAATGAAGGCCGGCATCGAAGCGGTGCAGTGTCTGGGTGGTTACGGCTACACGAAGGACTATCCGGTCGAACGCCACTTCCGCGACGCCAAGATCACCCAGATCTACGAGGGCACCTCGGAAGTGCAGAGGATGGTCATCGCGCGCCATCTCCTCGGACAGGCCTGATCTCGCACGCGGGGACGGGCGGTGAGCGCTGCGGACGCGTCCCGTCCCCCTCGTCGGGAGCGCTGCGGACGTTTGTGTGCGTACGCATCCCGTCCCCTCGTCGGATTGTGAGATTTTATTGCTTGCTGTGACCCATTGTTTTGGGGATGGAAATTGCAGGAGGATTCATGAATATCATTGTCTGCGTAAAGCAGGTACCCGACACCGAGGCGCGCATCAAGTGCAAGGATGGCGCCAACGGTATCGTGCGCGATGGCATCAAGCTCTGCATGAGCCCGTATGACGAATTCGCGCTGGAGGCCGCGCTGCGCTTGAAGGAACAGCACGGCGGCACGGTCACGGTTCTGGCGGTCGGCCCCGACCGGGCGAAAGAAGTGCTCAAGACCGGGCTTGCAGTGGGTGCCGACAAGGCGGTACTCGTCAGCGACGCGTCCCTGGCGGGCACTGACGGGCGGGGTGTTGCCGTGACGCTGGCGGCCGCGCTCAAGAAGCTGCCGCACGACCTCGTGCTGTTCGGCAAGAAGGCTGTTGGCGTCGACCGTGGACAGGTTGGTCCGCAGGTTGCCCATCGCCTCGACCTGCCGTTCGTGTCGCAGGCGGGTGAACTGGCGCACGAAAACGGCGCGATGCGCGTGGTGCGCGAAATTGAGGGCGGCCAGGAGCACTTTGAGGTGGCGTTGCCCGCAATGCTGTCGGTCGACAAGACGGCGAACGAACTGCGCAAGGCCAGCCTGAAAGGCATCATGGGCGCCAAGAGCAAGCCGATCCAGGCGTGGTCGCTCAGCGATCTTGGCCTGTCCGCGGCGGACGTTGCGCCACGCCTCCAGGTGGTGCACACCGAGCATCCGCCGCAGCGCGGGGCCGGGCGTATCATTGACGGCGAAGCGGTGGCGGCGGCGCGTGAGCTTGTACGCCTGCTCCGTGAAGAAGCAAAGGTCATCTAGGAGAGAACCCCATGACAAAGATTCTCACAGTTGCCGAATTTCACGGAAGCGTGGGCAAGCCCGCGCTCGAGGCGCTCTCCGAGGCGCGTCGCCTGGCGGACGCGGTGCACGGTGCGGTTGCCACGGTTGTGATCGGGCACGCGGTCGGTGACGCTGGATCCACGCTGGCGAAGTACGGTGTTGACGAGGTGTACGTACTCGATCACGTGGAACTGGCGAACTACAACCTGGCGTCGTACGCGTCCGCCGTGACCGCCGCTTTCAAGGCGAGCGGCGCGGAGCTAGTGTTCGTACCGGCGACGACGCACGGGCGCGAGCTGGCGGCGTACGTCGCGTCCATGCTGGATTGCGGGTACGCGAGCGACGTCACCGCGCTCTTCTGGGCGAACGGACGGTTGGAGGCGGTGCGTCCGATGTACTCGGGCAAGGTGAACGGGCGCGTGGCGTTTGCGGGCACCCCCGGGGTGGTGTCGCTGCGTCCGAACATGTTCGCGCTTGGCGAAGCGGTTGATGGACGTACGCCGTCGGTGCACGCACTGACGTTCGAGCTCCCTGCCTCGGCTGCGCGCTGCCGGCTCGTGGAGACGAAGGCGCCCCAGAAGAGCACGGTGGAACTGACCGAGGCGCGCGTCATCGTGTCGGGCGGCCGTGGACTGAAGGGGCCCGAGCACTTTGGCATCATCGAGGAGCTCGCCGGTGTTCTGGGTGCAGCGGTGGGTGCGACGCGCATGGTGGTGGACCTGGGCTGGAAGGACCACTCGATGCAGGTGGGCCAGACGGGCAAGATCGTCAACCCCGAGCTGTACATCGCGGTGGGAATTTCCGGCGCGATTCAGCACCTCGTGGGAATGCAGACCTCGAAGGTCATCGTGGCTATCAACAAGGACCCTGAGGCGCCGATCTTCAAGGTTGCCAACTATGGGATCGTGGGGGACGCGTTCGAGGTGGTGCCGGCCGTGACCGCGGCGCTGCGCGAGGCACTGGCTCCCGCGGGCGTGTAGGCGCGCGAGACGCTGCCATCTCCTCTCGCGTTCGCCCCGCGGATGCTCGCCGCTCCCCGGTCGGATTCGCTCCTCAACGAGGAGATTGCGCCTCGTTTCGCAAAACCTTCCCCAACCGTCTCGCGGGGAACTCTTTCCTCTGTTTTCTGGAGGTCTGTGCCCTCCGCGTGGCGTCCTTCGTAGCAAGCAAGATGGAAATCGTACTCGTAGGTGTGAGCCATAAGACCGCTCCCGTGGAAACGCGGGAGCAGCTTGCCGTTCTGGAGGGGCACGTCCCCGCCACCATGCAGGCCCTGCTCGGAGCAGGCACGATCGAGGAATGCGGTGTGCTGTCAACCTGCAACCGCACCGAACTCTATGGCGCGGGTGAGGCCGCGGGGCACATGGTCGAAGCCATCGTGCAGCACCTCAGCGCACGTGCCAACCTTCGTCGCGAACTCCTGCAGCCTCATCTGTATCACCGCTTCAACAACGACGCGGTGCGTCACCTGTTTACCGTCAGTTCCGGCCTCGATTCCATGATCCTGGGTGAGGGCCAGATTCTTGCGCAGGTGCGCAAGAGTCACCAGCAGATTCTCGAGAACCAGAATGCCCGCGTGATGATGGGCAAGCTGTTCGAACACGCCATCCGCGTTGGCAAGCGCGCGCGTTCCGAGACCCGCATTGCGCAGGGCGCCACCTCGGTGAGTTTTGCGGCCGTGGAACTGGCTCGCAAGATCTACGGCGATCTGCGCAACCGCCGCGTGCTCGTGGTTGGCACGGGAAAAATGGGCGTACTGACGCTTCGCCTTCTCGTCACCGCGGGCGTGCAGAAGATTACCGTGCTGTCGCGCCGTGAGGAGAATGCGCGTCGTATCCTCGCCGAATTCTCCG
>JAJXVI010000093.1 GCA_021782195.1 bacterium
ATGGAAGCACCATCGTGTACACGAAGTGGGTCAACAATCAGTGGGACGTCATGCGATACCGCGATGGCAAGACGATTGCCGTTTCCGATGACCCTCACAACGACGTCGGTCCGTCGGTCAGCGGAGATGGCGACACCGTGGTCTTCAGCCGTTATTCGAAACTTGACGGTACCGACACGAGCGGCAACTTTGACGTCTATGAGTGGCACAACGGCGTCACGAAACCGCTGGCCGACACTCCCGCCGACGAGATGCAACCGTCTATTTCCACCGATGGCAAGACGGTCGCATGGACGTATGACGACCCTTCGAAGACGATCGGATACGATATCCAGGAGAATCACGACGGTAAGACCTCCAATGTGACCACCGGCTGGCCCGTCGATACGCACCCCCTCGTCAACCAGGATGGGAGCCGCATCTTCTTTCGTCGCAAGATTGCTTACGACGACGGCGACCTCTGGATGCGCGACGAGCACGGGCAGCTCAAGCAGTTGACGCACACCCCGTACAAGGAGTTCAACCCTGCAATCGACGCGCCCGGCAAGACCCTGGCGTGGTCAGAAGACAACGGCGGCCCGGATCAGCAGATGGTCGTCCTTGACGTCGACCACGGGACCCGAACCGTAACGTCCGAAACGGGCGTCGACGAGACGGATCCCTCCCTCTCCGCTGATGGAAAGACCGTCGCCTATACCCGTCAGGTTCATCACGAGCCGGCTCAGGTCATGCTGGAGGAAAACGGCAAGACGGTGCCCCTGACCCTCGACGGCTGGAACGGCTGGCCCAAGGTCTCCGCGGACGGCCGCGTGATCACGTGGCTTAACGTGGAGCCGGGTCAGAATGGAGCTTCTCTCTACCGCTTCGAACGCCCCTGAATGTAATAGGAGAGGGCCCGCTTCGTGCCGGCCCTCTCTCTCGTTCTCGTGGGGTCACCGTGAGCATTTTCGTTGTCGGCGTATTGCGCGCTGTCCCTTCGGCGGTCAGCGCCGCGTCGTCCCTTCGGCGGTCAGCGCCAGCCGTCCCTTCGGTGGTCGTTCCACCGATCGTCCCGGTGCTCGCGATCTCCTCGGTCGCGGTTCAATCCTCGGTGCTCTCCCCACCGCCGCTCGGCACGTTCCCGCTCCCAGCGCTCGTGCTGCTCACGCTGGTGCTCTCGCCACTCGCGCTCTCGCCACTCGCGGTCGCGGTGATTGTTCCAGTTGCCCCAGGTGGTCCAGCCGGGCTGTCCCCACGAGACCCCGATTCCGACTGACGGGTCGGCCTTGGCTGGAGTGGTGAAAAGGCCTGGGGTCAGCAGGAGGGTTCCGGCCAGGAGGAGGCTCGCTGCAAATTTCTTCATTGTGGTTCTCCGTTTCTCGCGCCCGCTGTGATTTCTTCTCGGGCTTCTTACGTACTGATAGACACCGCGCGCGCGTCGATGGTTTTGCTCCGAAACTGAAGGTTTCCTGAAGCAGAGGATTTTTGTCACGTCATTCACGCGCACATCGCAAGACCATCGCATTTTGTTCCGTCCGAGCGACGCGTGTGACGTCGAACGGGCTTGCGGGACCGCGGGGGGGGTAAGACATCCGCGTGGGGGCTCGGAGCGGCGATGGGGTGACCTCGAACGGGCTTACGGAATGCGCCGAAACGCGGTGCAGACCACGTCGCCGTACCCGTGGATCGCCTTCAGGCAGGAAGCGTCGTATCGCAATGCCACCGAGCGCAGCACGGCCTGCTCTCCGCACATCACCGCGCCCTCGATGTGAAGGGCGGACCCAGGGGCGTCCGTGTCGCCGTTCGGGAGCACGGTCAGGCTGTGCTGGGCGATGATGAGCCCGCGATAGGTGCCGGAAGCGCGCAGAACCACGTCTCGGGCCAGTATCACGAGTGGCTGGTCGTGGGCGTCCAGCGTTCCGCCGGAGAGTGACAGCGTCTTGCTCACGATAAGCGTTGCGTTTGTACCCTCGATGCGCACCTGATCGGCGGGTGCCAGCGTCGCGCCAAGGTCGAGATTTCCATCGACGTAGAGCACGCAGTTTCGGAGACAGAGCCCTCCTGGAGACTCGACGATGGCCAGGGCCCCTGGCGGCGCTTTGGCTTTCGTGTGCGTCGTGCCTGACGAGGGGCCGGTTTTCTGGGGAGAAGTTCGGCCACCGGTCGCCGTGGGATTGCGATTCCAGCCTGTCGGGGGGCAGAAGCAGATAAAGCGGTTGCCCAGATCTCCCTTGAAAAGAAAATGGCTGCGTCCGCTCCCGTACGTGAATGGCGGGCAGTCCGCGCGATCGGGGTCGAGGGTCAACAGACCGCTCAAGAACCCGAACCCCTCGATGTGCGCCCCACCCAGGCTGATGGACGCGAGCGACAACCGGTCACTGGCGGCCTTCGGGAGGGGAGGGCAGACAATCGCCACATAGGACGACAGATCGGTCGGCATGTGCGCGTCGAGGACGGGGCTACGCGCTTCCAACGATGCCGGAAAGGAATCGTATCGTACCTTTCCGCGTAGCGCGTTGGACGGTTCCACGACCGCTCCCGCCGCACGGCCAGATTCGCCAGGGGTATCCGAAGCGCGCAGGAAGACATCGCCGTCGATGGAGTTGCCTTCGTCGGCCACCGGCACCGCGGGAAGCGACGTGGAAGGCAACGGGATCGAGGCCGTGTAGATGCTCGCGTCGTCTCCGCAGGGGACCGCCGGCGGACGCGGCACGCTCGTCGTATCCGGTTGCACCAGAAGGGAAGGGCCGACCTCCACCAACGCGCCGGATGGCACGGAGAAGTCATCGCCCTGGATCTGCGCGAGGAGAAGCAGTACCTGCGCGAGCGGCAGGTTTGACGCGGTCGAACTGCCCTGCGTGCTCGCGCTGATGAATGACGCCTGTCCGTCAGCCCTCACGAGTGTGGTTCCGGCCAGTGTGTGCGTGGTATGCGCGCCGGCCTCACCCGGAGGCGCCGTGGTCGCGACCGAGCCTTCGATGGTGGAGGGGGTGACGCTGCGCCAGTCGTTGCCGGTCGCCTCTTCCCCGTCGACAGAATGTCGTGGGGAGGCGCAGACGATGACGCGGCCGTTCTGGCTGTATGCCGCGTATGGCCAGCGTTGAGCCACGACCGCCTCGTAGTGATAGACGTCGCCTCCAAGGGTGACGTTGATCAGGAGGTCGACGCTGAACGGTGCGACCGACCGTGCTCCGGAGGCTCTATCGCACCAGCCCTCCGCTGGAGTTTCCGCCAGCGAGTTGTCGGTGGAGTGCCAGGGGAGAGACGGATCGAACGTGACGGACACCTTTCCGCCGAGCCCCTGCAGACTGCGTCCTGGAAGCCCCTCCTGGCTGGCATAGATCTCTTGCAGACCTGGGTCGTGGGCGCCGGCGCTGTCGAGGTCAAGGCCATTTGTTCGCATTCGGGCCGACGCATCGTCGAACACGTCCATGAACTGCCACGTTGCGGCACGGGCCAGTTCCGTGGCGCGGGAGGCCGCAAGAAAGCGTGCGGCAAGATGAAGGTTGAAGACGCACAGATCGGCGACGGCAAACGCCGCCACGGCGAGAAAGCTGAGCAGCAGGAGCACCATTGCCATTGCGCTGCCGCGGCCTCGGGCACGCGCCCGGCACGTGCCGGGCGTGTCACAGTTGCGGTGGGTGGGGTCGCTGCGGTGGGTGGGGTACGCTTTCACGGCAAGTTGCTCCGAAAGACGTCGGGGCGGCTCAGGGCATCGAGGGTCGGGGTGAAGGCGCTTTCCAGATGGTAACGCTCACCGTGATGCACACTCTCGACGGCGACTTCGAACAGGGCGCCCGATCGGGACGTCGAGAATTCCGAGATGTCGAAGGCCACGCGGTGCAGGCGCCCGTATCCCGCAGGCACTCCCAGGCCGTGTCTGACCGCTGTCCGCACGCGAGGCGGCAGAGCGTCTCCCGCGGTCGTGGCGGCGACGTCGGCTACAGGAACCGACGCGTACCAGAGCTCTCGTCTCGCAGGCGTGAGAAAGATGACGCGGACCGCTGTCCGGCGCGACGGATCGACTTCGGCCTGCCGGGACCAACGCGGATCTCCCGATCAGGGGACGTTCATCGTGGCGCGAGCTGCCTCGGGTGCGAACACCGCCAGCGCGTCGTTCGCGTGCGATGCTCCGGCCGCGTCGCTCCAGTGATGGGGAAACAGCGAGATGCCGTCGGTGCGGGTGGCGTCGACGCTTACTTCCACTGCGTGCAGGGCCAGTAGTGCCTCAACTTGCAGGGTCGAGCGTCGTTCTCCGCGTTTCCAGGAATGGAGACCCGTGCGAAGCACAGTGCTTGCGCACGATCCCAGGAGCGTGAGGACGGCACAGGCGACCAGCGCTTCTGCGAGGGTTGCGCCTCGAGGCCTGGAGCGGGATGGATGCTGGCTCATGGACGGCCTCCCGCGGACGGTACCGGCATGCGCGTCCCGATGGTGACGGGATACGGCTGGCCCTGCCACGTGACGGTTACTACGACGTCGTACAGGGGAGGTCTCAAACCGACTGGCGTGCTCTTGGAAACCGCGTGAAAATCACGGGTTACGTGAAAGTCGGTGCGGTTGATTGTGACGATGAAATTGTTCAGTGTTGCGGTCTGGTCGATCCCCCGGCGGCTGGTTTCCAGGACTTCCGTGCCGTACGCGGTGGCAGCTTCCAGGTCTCGGGCTTTCTGTAGCGAGAGCATGCCAGCCGGAAACAGCGTGACAAGCGTCAACAGGGCGCCCCCGGCGAGTGCTACTGCGAGAATAACCTCAACCAGACTCATACCCCTGTAAGAATCGCGCATGATTTCCATACCCCTCCTGCCCGCGTTCAACACCCTGAACTTGAAGCGGGTTGCAACGCGGGCAATGCCACGGTGTACCGTGCGTGCAGATGCCGTGCCTGCACGCCAGACCGTCAGGTCGAAGGTCGCGATTTTTGTGTCAACGGAAGAGGGAGGCAGCGGTCAGATGCCGTCAGGGGTGGGGCGTGAACTTTGAATCAACGCGACATCACGGGCTCCCGAGTGACGTCTCTCCTCCCGTCAGTTCCGCCAGATAGTCGTCAGTGCTGTCAACGATTTCAGCGATCATGCCCGCGATTACCAGGAACAGTTCTTCGGGAACCTCGGTGGTCAGCCAGTCGTAGCGGTATACGATGCGGTCGTCCTCCAGGCCGAAGGATCCAAGCAGGAGACTGGAGTTCGCCCGGAGCAGGGTTCGCACGATCATGCGAGGATCGTGAAGGTCTCGTACGACGTTACTTCGGAACCGGATGATGTGGATGGGCGAAGCGCCCACGTTCAGTTCTTCGTTGATGATGACGATGAGCGCGCTGCCCTTTGTATAGCAGGGAATACCGCGTACCACGTCTGCCTTGTAACCGGCGTCTTTGAGCCATTGAATGAGGGTCCGAGTGAAAGCGCGGGCCTCGGGCGACTTTTCGGTCAGTACCTCACTGCATTTGCGGCAGTACACGGCTTCCGGGGAATTTGTCGTGCGGCAGCTTGCGCACGTAACCAGCGCGAGTTCCGGCAGCGGCGTGTGGCAGCACGGACAACTCTCGCCCTTGAGGTCAAGCTCAGCGGCGCAGATGGGACAGCGACATGGAGTCTCGTGATCCGTCAGAACAGCTCCTCCTTACCCCGAACCCGCTGTGTGATTCCGAAATTCCAGGGGTCCGAAAGAAAACCCTCCCGATGGCCTCGGACGTGCGAGGGTGTCGGGAGGGCTGCTCAATTCGGAGAGGAACGGTGCGACGCGGAACAGTCGGGGGCGGACGGTGCGACGAGGAACAGTCAGGTGAGGAACAATCCGGGGGAGATCTGTGGGTTGGAAGCAGCGGGTGCCCAACACGGTGCCTCCAACCCGGGGTGATCAATCAGGGGTGATTGTTGGAAACCGTCTGGTGGATGTAATCGGCGATCGGTGCATATCGGGTGGTGAGTGCTTCGGTGATATCGTCGGCGATCTTCTGGCGAATCTGGGGTTCCGCCAGGCGCTCTTCGTCGGACGGATTCGTGATGAACGCAGTTTCAACGAGGACGGCCGGCATATGAGTGAGGCGCAGCACGTAGAAGCGATTGCGCTCGAGTCCGTCGTTCGAAAATCCAGTCCCGGCTTTCAGCGATCCGTCGAGCGCCCTTGCCAGGGCCAGGTCGGACCGCTTGTACCAGTGGTAGGATGTGCCACTCAGCGACGACGATACCGACGCGTTGCAGTGAATGCTCAGGAACACCGTGGCGTGCCGGACGTTTGCAACGTGGACGCGCGCGCCCAGTTCCACGTCGTCCGGGGAGTGCGCCCACGAGACGTCGCGGTCTGAGTAGCGGGTCATCACGACGCGAACGCCGCGTGCTTCCAGATCGGCTTTGAGGCGGCGACAGATGTCGAGGGTGACGGTCTTCTCCATCAGCCCGGTGGTGCGATTGATGGCGCCAGGGTCGGAACCACCGTGCCCGGGATCGAGAACGACAAGCTCCGGCCCGTAGTGCACGACGTTCATGTCGCCACCATAGAGCCCTGGATTCGGGATCATGGCCAGGGGAGCCACGCGTACGGTAAGCTGCGGGCTGTTGTTCGATGAAAGGTTGAAGCCTGACCCGGGTTGGAGGTACAAGAGAACGCGCACGAACGGGAATGACGACGTCTGCATCTGCTCGGTCTTCACCCGCAGCACGTCATCGCCGATCGGCTGGCTCAGGTCGGTCGTCATCGTGGCCTGTGGAATGTCAATCGTCAATACGCTGGTTGCCGGATCGTATCGCCAGACCTCGTGAATCGGAGCCGTTGCGTCGAGCGTGAGGTCGGTCTCCCCGGAATTCTTGAAGTGTGAAAGCCCTGTCAACTGGGCTGCGGGTTGCGACGTGTTGACCGGAAAGTCTGGCAGCACGAGGATACCGAGTTCATTGTTGAGCAGTTGCCCTGCTTCTTCGGTCTTCCACTGCACGGGGACGTTCACGGTGACGGTTGCGGGGTCTGCGGCGGTGCCTGAGCCGGCGCAGTCCACCGTCACGTCCCCGAACTGGAAGGAGCGGTCATCAAAGCCCCAGTCGACGTCGGTCATCGAGATGGTCGTGTTGCGGCCGTCGTGGGTGATTTGTACCCTGTTGAGAGGGCCGCTTGCATGCAGTGAGATTTCACGGTCGCCATTCGTGACAAGCGAGATTTTTTCCAGGCGTGAGATGAGGTGCCACGTACCCGGAGCATTCTCGGGTCGCAGGCGCAGGTTGAGAAACTCGACCATTGCGCGCATTGAGAGCGCGGCCTGTCCGCGCTTGCGGATGATCGCGGGGACGCGTCGGTGCGTGTCATTTCCGTCGACAAAGCCGCGTCGCGCACCGACCCTCCAGTCGAGATAGTGGCCGCTGGGGCTGTAGAGCGTCACCGAGTGGACAGGGGTACCCGTCTCTCGAAGCGTCATGCCCGCCGCGTCGAACAGGCGGGCGAGCGTCTGGTCAGAGAGCGGTACATACCCTTCGTCCGGCTTGCCAACGGTGGGGAGTGCATAGGACTGTCCGCCCGAAATAATGGTGATGACACCTTGCGAATTTGTCGAGAGTGGAATCTGTGCGTTCCCGATCGGACCTGCCGGCGTGGGGAGCGGGCCGGGTGTGCGGGCCAGCGCCAGTTTCGGTGGGGCCAGGAGAAGCACAAGAAAGCCAATCAAAGCGAAAACACATGAGCGTCGGGTATATTTCAAGATGTTTGCTCCTCTGCAGACCGCGGCGGACACACCCCGAGGTTCCGTTCCGAACCCGGCACAAAAGAGAGCAAGGATACTTTCGTTGGGCGCCGCGATGGTGACAATTCTTCAAGAGGAGTGAATCCCTCTTTTTTTCCGTGGGAATCTCTCGACTGAGGGCTCTCGATTAGACAACCGGCCCAGGCGATTCCTCTGTCGCGAAAAACCGCGAGGACGTTGTACCGGAGTATCTTCCCGCGCCGTCCCCGCGCG
>JAJXVI010000094.1 GCA_021782195.1 bacterium
CGAGGCAACTCGGTGCACGCACCATCGGTATGGTGGGTCAGGAGGGAGGGCGACTTGCTGACTTTTGTGACCATCTTCTGCGCGTCCCCTCTTCGCGTACCATGCGCATCCAGGAATGTCACCTGACCCTGGTTCATATCCTGTGCTACGCAGTGGAATCTGCCTTCGTGGAAGACGAGCGGCTCGGCCAGCCCCATTAACGGGCCTGCGTGGACCTCGCAACCTTCAGCATGCCGTGCATCGACCAACCGTATCGCGCCACAGGTTGATTGACGCGACCTCATCCACCGCCCTTCCAGGGCGGTGGATGGGAACGTGTCTCCAGGTGCGACACGGCGCGTCTGGAGACGCCACCGGCTGCTTCCAGGACGCTAGATGAACGGAACGTGTCTCCAGAAGCCCTTACCAGAGCCGACCTCGAGGATCCCACCGACGCACGTTCGACGGTTCCCCGGGCCCAGGTGAGCCAGTGTAGAGGGAAACCGCTTCCCTGCGCATAAGTGCCCACCGCAGAATTGGAGGTCACAATCCATGTTGACGACGCAGGAAGCCCGATTCGGCGCGCTTTCGGAAGAAATGCTGCGGGAATCTCCCAAGGTTCTCTTGCACGACCACCTTGATGGTGGTCTGCGTCCTTCCACTGTCATTGCGCTGGCGAAGGAGTGTGGGTACGACGGACTGCCTACAGATGACCCGCAGGAACTGGGAGAATGGTTCTTCCGTGGCGCGAACAAGGGAAGCCTGCCGGAATATCTCGAGGGCTTTGCTCACACGTGTGCGGTGATGCAGACGGCGTCTGCTCTCGAGCGTGTCTCATACGAGATGATGGAAGACATGAAGAATGACGGGGTCGTGTACGTAGAGACGCGTTTCGCGCCTGTCTTCCATACCGATCGTGGGCTCCACTGGCACGATGCTGTAGCTGCTGTGCTGGCCGGTCTTGAGCGAGGAAAGCGCGACTTCGGGGTCGGTTACGGTTTGATTCTGTGCGCGATGCGCAATCAGCAGAAATCGTTGGAAGTGGCTGAACTTGCAGTCGATTTCCGCGAGCGCGGCGTGGTCGGTCTCGATCTGGCCGGGGAAGAGGGGGGCTATCCTCCCAAGAAGCATGTCGACGCGTTTCACTATATTCAGCGCCACAACTTCAACATTACCATTCACGCGGGAGAGGCGTTTGGCAAGGAGAGCATCTGGCAGGCCATTCAGTGGTGCGGTGCTCATCGGATTGGCCACGCGACACGTCTGATCGACGATATGACCATCAAGGACGGTCGCGCGGTCACGATGGGTTACCTTTCGCAGTACGTCCTTGACAAGCGCATTCCGCTCGAGATCTGTCTGTCGAGCAACGTTCATACGGGCGCCTGCAAGGATATTGCGAGTCATCCGTTTGGCGTCTATCATCATCACCGCTTCCGCGTGACGCTGAACACGGACGATCGCTTGATGAGCAACACGACCATGACAAAGGAATACAAACTGGCGTGCGATGTCTTCGGGCTCGGTATCAACGACCTTGAGAAAATTGCCATCAACTCGATGAAGAGTGCCTTCATTCCCTACAAGGAGCGGATCGACATCATCTACGAACTGATCAAGCCTGGCTACCACCGCGTTCGTAAGAAGTACGATCTCTGATCCTGAGCGCTGGAGCTTTCTGCGTCTCGCCCGTCTTCCTTTCGCGCGCCGGGTTTACAATGAGTAACTTGCGCTCGATAGGGAGAGGGTGGGGGTGTGGGGAATGCACCAACAATGTACAGTACTTCTGGCGTCATTCTGCTCTGTCTTGTTGTGGGCGTCGTATTGGTCGGCAGTGTTGCGATGTACATTCGTCGGAAGCGTCATCTTCTGCACCTTGACGACGAAGTGCGCTTCATGCTTGGAAAGGTCGACGAAGCCGACGGTACAACATTGCGCTTGCGCCGCTACCGCATCATCGGGCGTCTCGGCGCTGGTGGCATGGCGCGTGTGTATCTTGCCGCCTCGAGTGGCGGGCAGCGCGTGGCTTTGAAAATTCCAGATCCTCGTTACTTCCAGACCGAGGAACATCGGGATCTATTTCGCCAGGAGCTGTCGGTTTCCAAGAAGATGCAGCATCCGAACATCGTGCGCATCCTTGACTACTCTGATGGTAGCGGGGAGGACCCCCCATACATTGCCATGGAGTTTGTTGACGGGGTGACCCTCGACAAGAAACTTCCCCGTCATCAACCGGTCGATATCACGTTTGCGGCAAGAATCCTGCACGAAGTAACCCTGGCCCTGGAATACGCGCACAACATGGGGGTCGTGCACAGGGACATCAAGCCGGAAAATATCATGTTGAGCCGTTCCGGGGAGGTCAAGGTAACGGATTTCGGGATTGCGCGCGACCTTTGGGAGAATCAGGGGGGAGAGGTCGAGTCTGACGCCTTCGTGGGTTCACCGCACTACATGTCTCCCGAACAGATCAACTCGGAGCACGTTGACTATCGCACGGATTACTATGCGCTCGGGGTTCTGGCCTATCGCCTTGTGACTGGCTACATGCCGTTTGAGGGAGACAATACCCTGGAGGTCATCACGCGTAAGGTTTCCCAGTTGCCTCCGCCGCCATCAACCTATGTCGACAAGATTCCGTCAGAGTTCGAGCAGATGGTTCGTGACCTCATGCAGCGAGAGCCCGAACGTCGTCCGGTCTCCACGGTCGGAATCCGCAAGGTCTGGCGCAAGTATCTCGCGCCCGCACGCCGCCGGCACACTGCGCGGCGAGTGGAGAAGGTCGCCGACGACTTTTGAGGGAGATGCCACCGCGCGCCCCTTCCCCCCCCCGCCAATGCGGACTCTGCAGTCGTGGATACGCAGGCAGGGGCGCGGCCGGTCCCGTAGAATCTGGGGCGGAGATTCGGTTGCGCATTTTCGTGGGGAGCCGGCCGACCAGTCTGGAGGAGTTTCATGGACAGTTGCATTGCGCTTGACTATTCGTTAGAGACGCTGCTCAGGGCGATGATCGATAACGGGGCTTCTGATCTACATCTAGCGGTGGGGAGTCCACCGGCCATGCGCGTCGATGGCCTGCTGCGGTCGGTTCCGGAGATGGGGACGCTGGACCAGGCCGCCATGGAAGCGCTCTTGTTTCCTGTCATCGACACTGATCAGCGCGATCGGCTTGTGCGCTCACGTGAGCTGGATTTTTCGTACTCGATTTCCGGATTGTCTCGTTTCCGCGGGAACGTGCTCTGGCAACGCGGCACCACGGGAGCCGTGTTTCGCGCGATTCCCGCGCGCCCCGTCACGCTTGAAGAACTGGGGATGCCCCCGGTCCTTACCGAACTGGCCTGTCGTCCGCGTGGTCTGGTTCTTGTAACGGGGCCGACGGGTAGCGGCAAGTCGACCACTCTTGCAGCCATGATCGACTATATCAACGCCAACTTCGATCATCATATCGTGACAGTGGAGGACCCGATCGAGTTCATGCACCGCAACAAACGCTGCATCGTGCGCCAACGTGAACTTGGTTCCGACACATTGTCGTTTGCTGCCGCGCTCAAGCACGTGTTGCGTCAGGATCCGGACGTAATCCTGGTCGGCGAGATGCGCGACCTCGAAACCATTTCCCTCGCGGTCACCGCTGCCGAGACAGGCCACCTGGTGTTTGGCACGCTGCACACGACCTCCGCAGCTTCCACGGTCGATCGCATCATCGACGTGTTTCCCAGTGGGCAGCAGGCGCAGATTCGCATGCAACTCTCCGGTACCCTGGAAGGCGTCATTTCACAGGCACTGGTACCACGTGCAGGGGGACGCGGCCGCGCCTGCGCAATGGAGATCATGATAGGAACGAGCGCAATACGAAATATGATTCGCGAGGGTAAGACGCATCAGATTGGAAACATGATACAGTCTGGCGGAACGGTCGGGATGCAGACGCTCAACAGTGCGCTGCGTACGCTCGTGAGGGCTGGAACCATTACGTCGGAGGAGGCGCTGGCCAAATCCAGCCAGCCCGATGAGTTACGGCAGATGTTGACAAAATGAAGAAGTGCCGATCGATTTTTTTCGTGGTTGTCACGCTCGTGCTGGTCGGGTTTGCGCTCATGGCCACCCCGGCCCGAGCCCGCCAGAAGAAGGCACTGCATCTTATCCACTCCCTGAAGGTAATCGTGCGTACCGGTGACGATTTTGGTGCAAGCACCCAGGCCGCCGTGTGGTTCAGTCTCGGCCCCAGCTACCGCTGGACGCTTGACACGCCCGGACACCCTCCTTTCCAGAACGCGGCTTACGACGTGTTTCATCTGTCTCCGAACGGTCTGTGCGTCGAAGACATCAAGTGGATTCGACTGCGCAAGTCGGAGGGTGATGACTGGCTGCTCCACGGCCTTGAGGTGTGGATCAACGGACGTCCATATTACCTGAATGACCACATCGATACGTGGTTGAGCGGAACCCGGCTTGTCTGGAGCGCACCGGTTCTTCCAAAAGGCTGGTAGCACACGCCGCTTTCCATCGGACGAATTTTTCCCGAACCTGAAACAAAATACAGGCTTCGGGGAATTCACTGGTGGACGGTGTGGAGACCTGTGCAGACAGTGAACCTGAGCCGGCTGGGAGGAACGCTGTGAAGCTTTTTGTCACTCGAGTCACGCTTGTGTTCCTGTGCGTGTTGCTTATTGGCGGTGCCGCAAACGCCGACGTTCCCGGCAGGCCATCCAGGTGGCACGGCTGGTCGCGTTTGCAGAGTGACTTTGGCCTCACTGATACCCAGGTGCAGAGACTGAAACCGATCTGTAAAGCATATCGACAGCAACGGGAGCGGTGGCTCAAGACGTTGCAGGCTCAGGTCCTGGCGCTGCTGACACCAGCACAGCGGGCGCGGTTTGACCTGATGAGGGCTGCTTGCTGTGGTCACACGAATGCGCACGTTCCACCTCGTGGCATGGCTGGTTTGATTGCCGGCCTCGGGTTGACGCAGGTCCAGATTCGTCGCGTGAAGGCGCTGATTGAGGCCGGGTTGCAAGAGGCGTGCCACGACCACGGGATGTTCATGGAACGGATCCGTCCTGTTTTGACCTCCTCCCAGTATGCGAAATGGCAGGCCCTCACGCGCCGTCGACATCCGAACGAGTGAGCCGTGTCTGCTGCCAGCGGAGGCGGAGGAGGCGAAGGCGTTTGCGTGGAACCGCAGGGCATGCCTGAGAAGCTTCCGGTTCTGCTCGTGGCAGACGACGACAGGTCATTATGCAACATGCTGAGTTTGCTGTTTGACGGCGTTTTCCGGGTCGTCATCGCCCAGAGTGGTCTGACCGCATTGCGTGCGGTGGAGGAGCACTGTCCGGACGTGGCCCTCGTCGATCTGTTGTTGCCGGACGTGCACGGCGTAGATCTGCTTGAGCCCATGCACGAGTGCGATCCCAGCCTGCCTGTAATCTTTTTGAGCGGTGTGGCGGTGCCGGCAGTCGCAGATGAAGCACTGCGGCGGGGTGCGTTTGATTACGTTGTCAAGCCCGTCGACGACTTTGAAGCGCTCGAGCGGCTCCTGTTGCGTGCTGCACAGACACGAATGCGAAACCCGTCTCTCTGAGAGCGCTCCTGGAGGTTCACCGTGGACGCAATGCCTCCCTCAATCGCGTCTTCCCCTGTGGTCGCCGTGCAGTCATCATCTTCTCGGCGCGCAGTCAGTTTCTGGATTCTACTTGTGTTGGGGATATTGCTCGGAGCAAGCGCGCTGACCAACGTGGCTTTGAGCTGGTTGGCATTCAGAGGGATTCGTCAGGCCCTCTATCCCCCCTCGGGGTTTCAAGAACGCGTGCTGGCCGGCAACCCTCACTCCACCGACAAGATTCTTGACATCAAGCTGACCGGAGCGATTTTCGACTTCAATACGAGTTCGTTGCTGGGTGGCGTGCAGAACCCTGTCACTGCCGTCCTGGCTCAGCTTGACGCGGCCCGCAAGGATCCCGCGGTAAAGGGGATCCTTCTTGAGATCAACTCGCCGGGTGGCGGCATTACTGCGAGCGACATTCTCTATCACGAGTTGAAGCGTTTTCGTGTCGAGCGCAAGATACCCGTTGTCGTATTATGTCAGGATCTGACCGCCAGCGGCGGTTACTACGTCGCGATGGCTGCCAACGAGGTCATGGCGCACCGGACGAGCCTGGTCGGTTCAATCGGGGTGATTGCGGAGTTTGGCAACATCTCCGAACTCATGCACAAGATTGGCGTAAAGATGAATGTGATCAAGTCGCTGCGTGCGGATGGCACGGAGAGCTTCAAGGACATGGGCTCCATGTTTCGGCCGATGAAGCCGGTCGAGCGTGCAATGATGCAGCGAATGGTTCAATCCATGTGGCGGCGGTTTGTGACGGTGGTGGCTACCGGGCGCGCAGGAAAACTCACGCGAGCGCAGGTGGAGAAGCTTGCAGATGGCCGCATCTGGACGGGGGGTGAAGCCCTCCGACTGGGTCTGATAGATGGACTGGGTTACCGTGAAGACGCGTGGAGGAAAGTGCAGACTCTCGCTGGTGCTCCAGGAGCGCGGTTGGTAGCCTGGTCGCGTGCACGAGGGTTGCTCACGGACCTTGTGGGTGCGCATGCGCAACCGCCGAGTTTGCAGGCTCTGTTCAACCAGACGCTTGACCCGGTTGCCGGGGCCACACCACACATGTTGTTTCTGTGGTCCGTCCGCTGAATTCAACACGGACCAACAGTCCAGGCTCGCGAGCGAGTCTCGTGGCACGCAACGTGGGGTCGCCGTGTGTTTCAGCGTTCAGGAGCAGGGGAGGGTCATCTCGGGCTGCAACCGTTACGAACCAGGAAGTCAATGGTCAGCTTGCTGAGTATGCCCGCGTCTGTGCGCTTCTGAAATGGGAACGCGTGAGTGGCTCGAGGAAAAATGTGGATTTCGTGGTTCTTTTCAGCGGCTTCGAGTGCGTCTCGAAGGACGTAGGCGTGGGTCACGGGTACCAGACCGTCGTGTGAGCCGTGTGCGATAAAGACCGGACACGGGATGCCCCAGATGCGATAGGCGGGTGAAAGACCTCGATACATTTCTGGAACTTCTTCGCACGTGCCTCCGCAGGTGCGTTTGAGATCGTCGAGCGCCTCGCGTACCAGTGGCATGCTCGCCCGCACCCGGTTTGATGTCATGAAGGCCACCATGAGTTCAATGTCGGAAACAGCGGAATATTCGATGACGGCACGAGCGGATGTGCGTGGAGCCAGATTGAGCGCAATGGTTCCACCGTGACTGTTGCCAAGAATCGCGAGTCGATCGGGGTCAAATTGAGGATGGTTCCGAAGATACTCGTACGCCGTCGCCGCGTCGTCAATCTCTTCCGCCATCAGGGCGTGCCGGCGATAACTTGGAGAGAAAACCGCATAACCCGCGGCCAGCAGAGCCGTGGCAACCCGACTTCGTGCCAGCACTGCGGCTCGGCGCGGTGCTCCGCCTCGTCCCCCGTGGAGAAGGAGGACTGCCGGATGTGGACCCTTGCTGGACGGAACTCGCATGTATGCACGAAAGGTGTGGCCGTCCGGTGCCTGCAGGGCAACTTCGTGAAGAGGCCAGGGATCGCGCGCTTTGCGTCGCTGTCGCTCGATCACGAAGGCCGTTCCGCCGAGGGCGGCGATAGCCAGCCAGTTGAGCCTGCTGAAGCGTCGCATGCTTTTATTCTAGCAGAAAAACCTCCTTTCCAGAAGACGAGAGAGAGCCCGTAATCCACCACCTGTTGGCGGAAAGACCGCGACTTGAACCAGGGGGATGCCGCCGCGCACCCAATCTGGGTGGCCGCACCCGCTTCGCCGGGGTGCGGGTCGCCCTCGTGCGAGGTTGTCGGGCGTCCGGGAGGACTGCGCGGACGCTT
>JAJXVI010000095.1 GCA_021782195.1 bacterium
TGCGATTTCCGCCACTCGGGGATCCTTCGCATCGCCCCTGTGCCCCTCTACAATTCCTACCACGACATCTGGAGATTTGTTGCAGGAGTGGCACGCGTGTGAATGTACAGCACTTTTCGATAGTCGGTGGCGGTCTGAGCGGGGCCTTGATGGCCGTCTACCTGCGACGCGCCGGTCATGCGGTCGATGTTTTCGAACGACGGCCCGATCCGCGCACCCGCACGGCAATCGAGGAGGAACAGTCCGTCAACGTCGCGCTCTCGGTGCGAGGATGGTCGGCACTGACGCAGGCTGGCTTCGACGACGAGATCCTCTCGATTGCCGTTCCCATGGATGCCCAGATACTGCATCCGGTGCAGGGCGCACCAGACTGGCAGCCGTTCAGGAACCATCCCGACGGATTTCTGTGGTCGATCTCTCGCCGAGCGTTGAACGCCACGCTGCTCACGGCCGCCGAAAGTCACGGAGCGCGTCTCCACTTCAACCACGTCTGCAGGCGGGTCGACCCCGATCGAGGTCTGCTGGAAGTAGAAGACGAGCAGAAGCAGATCCGCACGATCAGCAACACGGTCGTGATTGGCGCCGACGGTGCCGACTCCACGGTGCGCACCTGTTTGACGCACGACAGACAGGCTGCCGAGGTGCAGCGATATCTGACGTGGGGATACAAGGAACTTCACATGCCGTCGACGCGCGACGGGTGGTGGCCACTGCACCCGCAGGCCATGCACCTCTGGCCGCGTGAACGGTTCATTCTCACCGCCCAACCCAACAACGACGGCTCGTTCACGTGCACGCTGTACATGTCGCTCAACGATGACGACCTGAGCTTCAAAACGCTCAATACACCCGGCGCAATCCAGAACTTCTTCCGGGAAGCCTTCCACGACGCCCTTCCGCATCTCCCCGGACTGGTTGAAGAATTCATGCGACGGCCGACCCGTCGACTGAGAACCGTGGCGTGTTGCCCCTGGCATATCGCTTCCAACGTCGTGCTGATCGGCGACGCGGCGCACGCGGTTGTCCCTTTCTGCAGCCAGGGAATGAACGCCGCCCTGGAAGATTGCACGCTTCTCGCGCAGGCCATTCGCGATTCAAAGGGCGACCTGGAAGACGCGTTCACTCGGTTCGAGGCGACTCGCAAGCCGGACACCGACGCGCTTGCCAGGATCTCGCTGCACCAGCTCGAGGAGATGCGGGGTTTCAAGTTCTCGACCGTGCAGCGATGGAAGGAGCATACGCACCGGGCCCTGGAACGGCTTTTCCCGTCACGTTTCCCGTCGCTGTACTCGATGGTCGCGCTGTCCCGCCTCTCGTACTCCGACGCTCGTCGAAGATCGCGTCGTCAGGCCGCCATTCTTGACGGTGTGATCGCCGGTACCGTCCTGGGGGCCACCGCCCTGATGGCTGCACGAGTCGCAGGCCATCGGGCCTCCTGCTCTTCAGCCGCTCCTGTCAGACGTTCTGCTGGCCCCGTCGACGGCGAGCCAGTCCAGCCATCAAGGCCAGCCCACCCCACAGAATGAGGGTCGAAGGCTCCGGCGTGTTCTCATTCTCGGCCAGCATTGGATAGCCGGCGGCGCCTTCAATCACGTCGTTTCCGCAGCTCATCGTCCAGTGGAGTCCCCACAACTCCGATGTTCCGGTCCAGCCCGGGTCGATGATGTCGAGGGAAAGCGTTCCTGCCGTCGGGTCAAGCGTCCAGCTCCCCGTGGCCGACGCGACGCGGTTGGCGCCGGCCTCTTGCGCATCGTACTGCACCGCCTGACCGTTGCGCACCAGGTAGCCTGGTGCCACCCAGCCTGGCGTCGGATAGAAGGAGGTCAGGATGCGCGGGTCCTGGTTTCCGCCGACCAGGGCGTACAGCGCAAGCGCACCGCCAAACCGACCACAACCAGAAGCGTCACCGGCGACCTGACAGTTCGTGTGCGCGCTCAGGACCGCCGCGTAGTCCCACTGCGTACCCGTGTTCGAGAGCTGGTCGTTCACGTAGGGAGCCGGACCAACAGGCGCCCATCCGCTCGTACTGATAAACAGATCCCCCAGTTGTGTGCCATCCACGTTTGGAGTCAGGAATTCTCGGAAATAATTACCGGATATCGTGACCTGCAGGTTCCCGGCCGACGCCGAAACCTGCATGCTGGCGACGTCGAAGTTGCTGTCACCGACGATATCTCCGTAACCGTGGCCGTTCGCACCGACGTAATTGTCGGCGATGGTGGTGACACATGGGGCACTCTGAGCAACGCCCATTGCCATGAGAAAAAACATTACACCCACCAGAATGTTTCTCATAAAACACCGACTCCCGTCGCAGTGGTTCGCGACAACCCGTCGCGCAATTTCTTTCTACACAAGCGATATCGGCGCTAGGGCAGGGTGCTTCACCCTCGACAAAAGTCGAACGGTCTGTTCAAGCGGTCCATCGTTTGATATATCATGCCCTGTTTTCGGCGCATGCTCTCCGACGTTTGTCGCAATAAATCAGAGAGAATTGTCCAACGCGGGGCACAATGCGCGGCGCGCAAGGGCCTGGCCTGGACCTTCGTCGCAGCGGGACATGCGCCGCAGTCTGAACGTCGGCTACGCCGCAAAAAAGACTCATTTTCGCAGGGACAATGGTCGCATTTTTTGTCTCGCACGCAGGTCCACCCGGAATCGGTCCTTCCGACCGAATATTCGGGCACTTGAGGCACGAGCGGCGCACAAGGACCGGGGGTCGCCCCGCCGCGTCGCTACTGGCGCGACGCGCGGCCCTCATCCCCGAGTGGTCGTCCCATTACGCGCGCTCCACCGCCGCGTCGCTACTGGCGCGGCACGCGGCCCTCATCCCCGAGTGGTCGTCCCATTACGCGCGCTCCACCGCCGCGTCGCTACTCGCGCGACGCGCAGCCCTCGTCCCCCCGCGTGCCTGGAGGACCCGCCGACGCGCGCTGTTCCTGCGCCGGAGCGTGCTCGCGCATCACCACGATGACCGTGACGTTGTCGTAACCGCCCAGTTCACATGCTCGCTTCACAAGCGTATGGGTAAGGCTGCGCGGATCGCGCTCGCGGCGCACGATTTCCTGCAATTCCGACTCCACCATCATATCCGTCAGGCCATCGCTACAGAGAATGATTCCCTCCCCTTCCCTCAAGTAGCGAATGTCCACCCCACGCAGCAGACTGTCCGGCGGCATGCCGATGTTCGAAGTGATCTGGTGACGCTGGGGATGGTAGAACGCCTGGTCCGCCGTAATCCTCCCCTGGTCCAGCAACTTCTGGACCTGCGAGTGATCGCGGGTCACCCGTTCAATGCTTCCATCCTGCCAGATTTTGTAGACCCGACTGTCGCCGACGTGCCCCACCGTCAACATCGGACCGATCGCCAGCACGCCAACCAGCGTAGACCCCGGCTTCTTGCGGCTCGAGGCGTGCATCTCCGCGGTATACTGGCGAAGACACTGATTCGTGCGATCAATCGAACCCACCATGCGGTCGACCAGGAACTCGTGATCCGTGACTTCCACCGCGTGGTCGCGCGAGACGGTGACATTCAGCCCGGCCAGCATCTCGACCGCCATCGACTTGAGCGTGATCTCGCTGGCCACCTCCCCAGCGTCGTGCCCCCCCATTCCGTCGGCCACCGCAAACAGCTCCAGCCGCAGCGGATGCCCTGCCGAGACAATGGTCTCCTCGAGAATGAGCAGCGCGTCCTCATTCGAATCGCGAACGCATCCCCGATGTGTCCCCCAACCCGTGCGCTTTCGCACGATGCGGGTCGCGCCAAAGGCGTCGATCGCCTCCTGCGCGGCGTCGAGCGAGTTGAAGCGACCACACGTCAGGTCATCGAGCAACTTTCGCACCTCCGCCGACGTGTACAGTTGCGGGCTCCACACCGCCGGCTCGCTGCCGTGGGGCGCCTTCACCGGGCGCAGGTCCAGACTTGAGGAAAGACGCATGAAGTTGACCCGCGCCAGATTCGCGACGATCTGACGCAGGGCGTCGAGTCCATAGCGGTCGAGATCGAGTGTGTCCACACGGGACGCCTCCGCGGCGCTCCCGTCCCCCGATTCCTGGGGGAGCACGCCGCGCGGAACGCCGGCGAGCGTCCGCGACTCGCCCTCCATCCGCGCAAGGAGGTCGGCAGCGAGCACGGGCGCGGTGATGCGCGACGCACCCTCCGGCGCCGGAGCGGATTCCCGATCAGGAGCGGAAGCATGGGCGGGGACGGGGACGGAGACGGGGGCGGAAGCGCCGTCCCCGCAGTCGGAGAGGGAAGTCTCGGAAGGCGCGCCGGGGACGCCCAAAGAGACGTCCGCGGAAGAGGGCGCCGCAGGCGCGGACGCGGACGGGTCCGCAACCTCCCGGGTCGGCGAAGAGGTCCCTTGCGCGGACAAAGTCCCCTCCTCTTCTCGCTCAAGCCCTTCACCAGTGGACGCGCCAGGCTCGCACCCAGCGGCGACGTCCGAGGAAACCGGCGCGCTCGGGACGGAGCATGCGTCGCCGCTCCCGAGCGACACGGGCGCGGGACGGGCGTCCGGGGGCGCGACGGGCACGGGCTCGGAAGCGTCCGCAGCGGAAGGCTCCCGGTCACGCGCGGTCCCCGGTTGGGCTACGACGAGCGTCGCCTGCACGCTCACCGCGCCGACCGACTCGGCCGCGGACACCGCAGGGGCCGTTGCAACGGCACGAGAAGCGCGGGAACGGACGGGAGACATCCAGCGGACCGTGCGAGGCGGGCATGTCACGAGGGTCTCCCACGTGCAGTGAACAATGTGCAGGTCGGCGTCCCGAGCAGCACGCAGCGCGGCCACGATGCGCGAGAGGAGTTCGAGGCGCAGGGGGTCCCAGCTGTAGTGGAGCCCACTCCCCAGGGACACGCCTCCTTCGAGATCGTAGACAAGAAACGGTGTCTCCCCGTGCACTCCCATGTCACAGGGAGACACGACCAGCGCCTTCTCCGCGTCAGACATGAAAGTCAGCGTGCTCGAGGAGTCCACTGAACGTCCCACGGCTTCGGCGGTCGTCTCGAGCAAAAGAAAACGGCGCTGCGAGGTCGCACTGGCAACCTCGCACACGCGGAGAGGACCGTTGGCGCACAGAGGTCTCGTGACAACATATCGATCCACGGCGCCTATCCGGACGTCTCGGGAAGAGTCTGCCTCGTGGGCGGCCGTGCGGCTCGTCATGGTGGTGGTCCTCTCGAATGAAGCCGGTCGCCGCCAGAGACAGGCTCATACGTCGCGCATCAAGAATCTTCCTGGAGCGCACGCGGGCCGACGGCAAACGGTGGTCCCCGCCCCTCCGTACGCTGCAAGACCAGAGCCGTCCGCTGCCCGGAAACGGGGATGGATTGCATTTGTTGGGCAGGCAGTGCAGCAATCCTGCGCCGGTCCAGAACTGTTCACAAGCTGTTAACATTGCACAGTTGTCTGGAAGAAGAGGCGTCCGCTAGAATACAGGTAATAACCTGCGGATTCTGGTCGCGCCTCGTCTGGCCGCGACCGTAGCCTGCTGAAGGAAACGCCATGGACAGTATCCGTTCTCTCGGCCCCAACACTGCTCCCCAGGCCGGGGCAACCGCTCGTGTAGCGGCCGCTCCACCCAATCCGGAGACCCCCGTCGCCCGGACCGACTCGTTTGTGAGCAGTGAAGCCCTTGCGCCTGCTGCCCGGCCCGAACAGCCTCCGGCCACTCCGACGGCAATGGTCGCCGCCGAACCGCCCGCAGCAACGAACGGGGCTCCTCCCAAAGGATACGTCAACGTTCCCGTGGTGTTGACCGTACCCATCGAACTGGTGACCCCCGATGAGCACGGCAACATTCCTCTGCAGCAGTACACGCCGGATCTGCGTCCCCCTGACGTGTTCTACACGAACAAGCAAGAGGTCGACCGGCTGGTTGACACCGTCCGAAAAGAAACGCTTCCAACGGGCACCCACGCGGAGCTCGACGACTCTTCGGCCGGACACAAGATTGACGTGGCGCGCAACGTGATTGGCAAGATGGCTCCAAGCCTCGGGGGCCTTTCCGTCTACAGTCTCGCCCGTGAAGGCGCCCATTTGACGATCCCCGCCGCCGTGGCGGCTCCTCTCGCGCTCGTCGCGGGCGGCATCACCGTCATGAGCGGCCTGGAGGCCGCACGCAAGAGCCTGAACACAAAAGCCTACTATCAAGAGCTCCAGAAGCAGGGCGTTCAGAACCTTCCCGTTCAGGTTCCCCAGCGCACCGCCGACGGTGTCCGCCAGACGACGATCGATGTGCCCATCGGGCGGGTGATCCAGGGCGCACAAGATCAGGCTGTCGTCGGTGGGGTGCAGGCTTTGAGCGGCGCTCTCACGGTTGCAGCCGGAGCCGCTGCCCTCGCTGCCCTTCCCGCGGCGGCGGCACTCGCCATCGGTGCCGTGGTACTCAACGTCGCCGGCCCGTTGTACGCGATGCGCAACCAGTTTGCGACGCTCTACCACGCCGTGGCCGACAAGATCAAGAACAGACTTCACCTGGGCGGCAACTCGACCCCGGCGGAAATACCCGAACTCAAGCAGGTACCGACTGCGTCGTCTCTTCCCCCGCCCGTCTCACCGGCCGGCCTGCTTCCTTCCCCCGAGCAGACGACCACGTCCTGAGCCACGGGTCACGCGACGCGTGGGCGGCGACAGGCTCGCGCGCGGCGAGAGGTTGAAACGAGGCCGTACAGGAGAGGTTTCGCGCTAAAAGCTTGCACGAGGAGAACGCCGTCGTGGACCGGATCGGCCCTGACTGATCCCAGCGGTCAGTCGCGCTCCACGTCTACCAGTTGCGGCGAGAGCAGGCGCACGATTTCGTGTGGAGACAGTCCAACCAGAAATCCACGCGCACCTCCGTTGATGTAGACCTTCTCAAGCTCGAGAAGGGTTGACTGCATGTAGACTTTCATCGAGTGACGCGTCCCAAATGGACTGGTTCCTCCCACCCGGTACCCAGAGTGGCGCTCCGCCACGTCCGCACGGCAGGGAGTCACGCTGCGAACACCGATCTGTCGCGCGAGCGCCCGGGTCGAGACCTCGTGGTCCCCGTGCATGAGCACGATGAGCGGGTGCGCGAGGTGGTCTTCCATGATGAGCGTTTTCACAACGCAATGCTCACTTACGCCGAGGGCCTGGGCGGAGGTCTGTGTACCTCCATGCTCTACGTAACGATACAGGTGCGGTGAAAAGGCGACGCCGGCTGCCTTCAGGCTGCCCGCGCGGTTGTAGAACTGCGTGTCCATCTCGGCTTCCTGGTTCTCGGTGTTCTGGCAGTTGGTGCCGGTGTAGCCCTGGCTGCTGCTGGGGTTCACCTTTCTGATCGGGGCGGGGCAGGCGCTGTATAACCCGCCCTGGCAGGCCAGCATGGGCGATCTGGTGCCGCGCGCCGATCTGCCCGCCGCCGTCACGCTGAACTCGGTGGGCTTCAATCTGATGCGCAGCGTCGGCCCGGCGGCGGGCGGGTTCATCGTGGCGGCTTTCGGCGCTGCGGCGGCCTTTGCCGTCAATGCGGCCAGCTATATCCCCCTGTTGGGCGCGCTGCTGCGCTGGCGCCCCGTCATCGCCCCCCGCACCGCCCCGCCCTAGGCGTTCCTGCCCGCCGTTTCCGCCGGGCTGCGCTATGTCCTTTTGTCGCCCAACCTGATAAAGGTGATCGGCCGCGGCGCGCTGTTCGGCTTTGCCGCCGTCGCGGTGCTGGCGCTGCTGCCCTTGGTCGCCAAGTCCCA
>JAJXVI010000096.1 GCA_021782195.1 bacterium
CACCGGCGTCACCCTGGACAACGCCCCCGTGGGTGAAAGCGATCTGGCCCCTCCCCCAGACCTCTGGGTCTGCTGTCTTGGACCGTTCACGATCCGCCTTGGCGAACGTCACCTGCACGAGGATGCGTGGCCCACCCGGAAAATGGCGCGATTGCTGGCGCTGCTCGCCTTCAAGCGCGACACGGCCGTACCGTGCCGACAGATCTACGAGGAACTCTGGCCCGGAAGCGACGCGCCACACGCCAGAAGCAGCCTCCGCCGTGCCGTCCACGAGATCCGCGGGCTTCTTCACAGGCTGACGCACGGCCCCGATGACGCAAACGGCTCCAGTGCGCCGACCGTCGAAATCGTGCGAAACCGGAAAACCGACACGCTCACCCTGCGAGGAAGGTACTGCCTCGACACCGATGCCTTTGAAGCAACCTTCGCAGAAGCCGCACGACTCGTGGCGCGAGGCAGTCACGTCGACGCAGTTCCACTGCTCCAACGGGTCGATCTGCTGTATCCGGGACCGTTTCTTGAGAACCTCGGTGACCCGTGGCACGAACAACCGCGCGCCCGGTTTGCAGAAACTCGTCTCGTGGCACTCGAGATGCTCGTGCGATGCCACCTCGCGTGCGGTGAGTCCGAGGCAGCGGAGAACGTGGCGAGGAAAATCATTGCCACCGACAGCCTGCGTGAGGAAGCCCACGCCATGCTCGTCGAAGCGCTGTCGCGCCAGGGACGGCGCTCTGAAGCCGCGCAGCATTACCGACGTGCGCTCGCTCAACTGCGAGCGGAGGTGGGTCAGGTAAACCCGCGACACCTCCAGGAGGTGCACAGGAGATTCCTCGGTTGAGCGGGATATCGCCAGCAGGGTGGCCGGGAAAGGCCGCAGAAATTTCGGGAATGAGCACCATTGTGACACACCGCACGGTTTTCCTCGCCGCATGCCTGTTGCTGTTCGTAAGCGCCGGCTCCCGCGCATGGGGCGCGCCTCTTCAACCGAGGGTGGTTCAAGGCACCGTTGTCGTAACAACCGGCCATTTTCTCACCATCCACACCCGGGACATACGCCCCCGACGCATTCCAGGCCAGATGACCCCCATGTTCATCGTCGCCGGAAAGCAGATTCGCGTTGATGTTTCACACGCTGTTTTCGAGAATGCGGATGGCAGCACCACGCCCGCCTTTCCAATCGCGGTCGGTGAATCAGTGGTTGCGGTGCTCCGAGGTTGCGCAAAGCCGCTGCGCGCGGGCCAGACCTACCATCCACTGGTCGTGGAGGTCGTGACTCCCGCACCCACACGTTGAGATCGCGCTGACCGTAGCAGGGGCCCGAATCCGAAACTCGCGGACGACCGCGTCACATCCAAGACGTTTGACGGACGCGCGCACCGACCCCGCGAGCGTATCATGGGGGTGCAGGCGAGCATGTCGACCTGAATGCGCGAAACGTGCGCAGTGCTCCGAGAGGAGGAACGCCACCGTGCATGTTGTGATGAGTCTCGGTGTGGGCATCTTCGCAATGTTCATCCTGTGCCCTTTTGTCCTGGCCGCAGTGGGATATCCGCTTTTCGCGGCCCTTGGTGCGTTTTCAACAAAGTTCCGACAGGTGGCCGAACACAGCGGCAACTGGTGGCGCGCGCAGCGAGGTGCGACCCACCACACGGCACGCCATTAGACGTCTGGCGGAAGGCATGGCGACACGGGAGCGCCGAATCAGGAGCGCATGAACGTTGACAAGACAGCCGAACCCCGCCCTCTCACCCTGTCGGAACTGACCGCTCGAGGCTGGCGCAGCGAAACGGTCAAGGCCGAGATGGAACGAAACCTGGTGCGTCTGCTGCAAACGCACCAGCCGATTTTCCCCACCGTTCTCGGATACGAAGACACGGTGATTCCACAGGTTCTCAACGCCGTGCTGGCCCACCACGACATCGTCTTCCTGGGCGAGAAGGGGCAGGCCAAGAGCAGGCTCATGCGCAGCATGGTCGGGCTCCTCGATGAGGAGGTCCCCTACATTGAGGGGTGCGAGATCCACGACGACCCCTGCAATCCGATCTGTGCTCGCTGCCGCAGCCTCGTGAAGCAGCTCGGCCACAACACCCCGATCGCCTGGTGGCCGCGGTCCGAACGCTACGGGGAACGGCTCGCTCCCGGCACGCGACTGGCAGATCTCATCGGTGACCTCGACCCGGCCAGGGTTGCGGGGGGCACCGCAATGAGCAGCGAGGATGCCCTTCACTTCGGGCTCATCCCCCGATTTCACCGCGGCATCTTTGCCATCAATGAGCTGCCGGACCTTGATTACCTGATTCAGGTCGCGCTCTTCAACATTCTCGAGGAGCGAGATATCCAGATTCGAGGGTATCCCGTCCGGTTCAACCTCGACCTGTGCCTCGTCTTCACCGCGAACCCCGAGGAGTATTCTCGCAGCGGAAAGATCATCACGCAGCTCAAAGACCGCGTCGGCGCGGAAATCCGCACCCACTACCCGCGCTCGCGGGAAGTGGGCATCCGCATCATTGAACAGGAAGCGCGCAACGTGACGCGTGACGAGCTGAGCGTGGAAGTGCCCGCTTTCATGACGCGCATTGTGGAACAGATTACCATCGAAGCGCGCAACTCGCCCTACGTCAATCACCGTTCCGGCGTGTCGGCGCGACTGTCGATCAGCAACTACGAGACGATGCTCGCCAACGCGCGGCGACGCGCACTGCTGCTCGGCGAGGGCAGGGCCGTCCCGCGGATGTGCGACCTCTCAAGTCTCTACACGTCGACCTCCGGCAAGATCGAACTCGACCCTTTCCGCGAGGAGACCGTCACCGAGTTTCACGTCATCAACAAGATCGTCGAGAAAGCGGTGAAGGTGGTCTTCGACGAGTATTTTGCGAGGGAAGACCTGGGTTCACTTGTGGAGTCGTTTCGCAAAGACGTGAACGTGACGACCTCCGATCAGATGCCGACCGCACATTACACGCGCATTCTGGACCGCATCCCCCAGATCTGGGAGCCCGTGCATATCCTGGGAGGGAATGTCAACGACGCGCTACGAGCCTCCTGCATCGAGTTCGTGCTGGAAGGGCTGCATACCGCTGGGAAGATTGCGCGCACCCGCAGTGGCGACCTTGTCGAGTATCTGCGGGGAAGCGGAGGTGGGCGCGGGTGATCGTCAGTGAATACGGGGAGTGGCAGGAGCCCGAACGACCTCCATTCACCATGGCCGACGTGATACGGGCCGTCCAGGAGATGATGCTCAAGGCGAACGTCTCTTTTGACGAGGCCATGCGGGCGCTGCTCCAGAGCGGGATGCCGTTCAATGCGCTTGTACCGGTCGACGGGCTTGAGCCCTTCCTGACCTCGCTGGTTGCGCAACTCGACCACACGCTCGATGACAGGCGCGCCCGCTTCGACCTTGACGGGCTCGTGGCACGCGAAGACGCGGCCCTCACCAGACTGCGGAAGATGCTCGAGACCGAGGCAGGAAAGGTGGAAGGCGGACCGCTTCACACACTCGGAAACCTGTTCAAGCGGGAGGCTCCGACGCCCCACGACCTGCACGCCATGCTCAAACTGGGGTGGCAGATGCCCGCTGAATCTGAAGCGACCCGTCTCGTCGCAGAGTTCGTGGAGCGGCTCGGGCATCTGGAGCCCGTTCGTGACTTCGCGCGACGTGAGCGCTTTCACGGGACCGAACCGCTCGATCTCAAGCAGGCACGCCGCCTCCGAGAACTGTTCAACGCCACGAAGCAACTTCGCGACGAGTTGCACGCTGCAATCGAGAGCGGCAACCTGCTGAACGTCAACACGGAACACATCCGCGAACTGCTTGGCAGCGAGGCGGCCCACCAGTTCGACGCGTTGCGGGAGAAACTGCTCTCGAGCTTCAACGACAGCCTTGAACAGACCGGCCTTGTGGACACCGAAGACGGCATCTACAAACTGACGCCAGCCGCGGCCAGAAGGCTCGGCACGGAGTTCCTGACTGAGGTTTTCTCCTTCCTTCGCAGCGACGGACTCGGCAAGCACGCAGCCACGAAAAGCGGTGAAGGACAGATTGAGACCGTTCGCACGCGCCCGTACCAGTTCGGAGATTCCCTGGCTCACCTCGATGTCGGCACAAGCCTCATGAACGCCGTGATCCGCGACGGCCCGGGCCTTCCGGTGAGGGTCCGCGCCAGCGACTTCGAAGTGCACGAGACCCGCGCAACCGCACGCACCGCGATCGCCGTCCTCCTCGACCAGAGCGGTTCGATGGCGCGCTTCGGACGCTTCTACAACGCAAAGAAGGTCGCACTGGCACTCGACGCTCTGGTGCGTACGCAATTTCCGGAGGATCGCCTGTACTTCATCGGATTCGCCACGTTTGCGCGGCAGATAGGAATCGGTGACGTGCCGGCACTCGCCCCGAAGCCGGTCACTCACTTCGGCAGCACGCTGCGTTTGAGTTTCGACTTCGAAACGTCGGAAGATCCGCGAAAGAAGGCACAGGTACCGGCATACTTCACCAACACCCAGAAAGGGCTCGAACTCGCACGCCGCCTGTTGACCCGTGAGGAATGCGCAAATCGCCACATTTTCCTGATAACCGACGGCGTCCCGACCGCATATTACCTCGGCACCCGCTTGAAACTGACCTATCCGCCCGCTCTGGAAACCTTCCACGAGACGATGCGCGAAGTGCACGCATGCACCCGTGAACAGATCACCATCAACACCTTCATGCTGACGAGCGACTGGGAGTTCGACGCCCACGGGGAACGCGAGTTCGTGGAAGCCGTCGCGCGCATCAATCGGGGACGCATCCTCCACCCGAGCCCGGACAGTCTCACCCGCTACGTACTGACGGATTACCTGCACCACAAGAAAAAGCAGTTCAGTCTCTGACAGGAACCACGTTCGCCGGTATGGCAGAACGCCCTGAAAAAACGCCCCTCCGAGCGGGCAACCGTTCACGTCAAAAACCTCACTCTCCAAACCCTGAACGTTACGAGAGTTCGAAGGATTCACTGCGCCTCGCACGAAGTCATCAAGGGGACGGCCAGGGGTATGGAGGGCTAGCGGGAAGGGGAAATGCATTCATGCCTGTAAAACGGGTTTCTTTTTTGCTCACTGCAGCAGTTGTGCTCATCGTGCTCGTCTGGACAGCCGGATGCGGGTCAGGCGGGGCAAGTGGAGGCCCTGCGGCGCAGACAGCGGCCGGAAGTCAGACCCAAGCAACCGCGACAACTCCCACGTCGGTCAGCAGCCTGTACCAGGTGACCTACACAGACAAGCAACGAGGACTCGTGGTCACCGTTGCTTCCCTCCCGGGACAGGTGAGTGTAATCACAACCTCCGCCACCACACCTGCCACCACCATCGACGCGCTTGCGCTGCAAAATGGAGGAACACCACTGGTCGGGCAGGGCACCCAGTGCTACTACATCTTCTCCGTTGCAGCCGGTACGGAAGCTCGGTTCATCAGTGCGATGTCGGCAAGCTCCCTCGTGCTGGATGCCTTTCCGAACCTCCAGTTCCAGACGGCAAACGCTCCCCCTGCACCACACCACCCGAAGCTGTTTCGAAGCGAAGGCCTGGCACGCCAGAGCACATATGCTCTCGTTCCACGGCCTCGCTCGAGCTGGCGCACGCTCGGAGCCTCGGGTGTGCCGTCGGTGGGCAATGGAACCAATCTCATCACCATCGACAATTTCAAAGAGCCGGAACCCGCCTGTCCGGACAGCACACACGGACAGACAGTCCAGGCGTTTGCATCAAACGGCCTGTCGGGTCACGGTCAGGCCCTCGACATCGCGAGCGGCGCATTTCACTCGGTCAACGAGGTCATGAACCAGGCTATCACCACCGGCAACGCCGCGGGTGGCAATACCATCATCAACGTCTCGTTACAGGCCGCACTGGTCGTGGACGGCAAGAACAATCCCAACTATCAGGCTTCCCAGGAAGCCTTTATTCAGGGGCTTGCCACCAACCTGGCAGCGCAACTGGCGTCCGGCAACCTCGACAATGTTTCCGTCGTGCTTGCAGCGGGCAACGGACAGGTCAGTCTCGACGCGATTCTGAGCTCACTGTACAAACAGTTCCCGCAACTGTTCAATGATGGGCACTTCGTCGTGGTCACAGGAAGCGGGAAGCCTGGCGCGTGCAGTCCCGGCTCCAGCAAGGTCTCCAACACCACGAGCAAGCCGTTTCCCAATGTGGTGTCGGCACCCGATGAAGACGTACCGATTCCGGTCACTCCGAGTCTTGGTGTCGACTGCTCCGGCACGGTCACGGGCACCTCTTTTGCGGCGCCTGCGGTAAGCAACTCCCTGATCACCGCACTGCAGCACGGGGGCGGAAAGCCACTCAAGCAGATCGTCCCGCAGGCTCTCATGAACAATGCCGTGATCGACCCGGACTGCTCTCCCTCACCATCGCCCGCGGCCCCCTGCAGTGGTCCGGTCACGGGTGTTTTTACCAACAATACCGCCAACAACGGAGCCAACAGTTTCACGGCCGACAGTCACGCGTACGTGACCTCGTACGGTACACCGTACACGTGCTTCGTGGTCTCCAGCAACGCCTACTTCCAGTTCCTTCTCCCTTCGCTCCATGCGGCAACCTATGACATCGCAACACTCAACTCCACCCTGGGAGACGCCTATTACGAAGGCGGAGGTCCGTACTGGAAGTGCACGGCCGGCACGCTTGTAGTAGATCTTGACGGCGCGAACGCCATCTGCCTCACGCTGACCAACGGACAATTTCAGCCAATGTTCGGGGGTGCCACAGGCAACTTCACTGTGCCCACGCTATCGGGGGTGCTCCCGATTGCAAGCAAGCAACCCTGACCCGGCACACAGGGCCCTGACAACGCCAGTGCGCGTTGATCAGGGCCTCGCCCCCCGGGCCGACCGCAGGCAGGAAGGATCTGGCCAGCTTCCCGGGACAAACCTCCCACAAATCGCGAATTAAGGAATTCCTCGATCCTTGACGAGAACGCGCGAAATCTGAATCCTTCACGATGGAGTCTACATATTGGACACAGAGGGAGCTCTCATGACTATCTCTCGTTTGCCGATCCGCCCCCGGTGGTGGCAACTTCTCGTTCTGGCAATGGTCCTTTCCGCGACCACCTGCTCGCGGGCATGGGCGGTACCCGCGGGGCTCGTGGCAGCCTGGAGCGGAAACGGCAACGCGAACGACGCGATGGGCATGGAGAACGGCACCTTCACGGGCACCTACGTGAGCGGCCCCAGCGGTGGGCAGGCGTTTAACGGATCCTTCAACGCTCCCGATAGTTACCTTCCCACCGGAGGACAGGCGCGCACCCTGTCTTTCTGGTTCAACCTGCAGAGCGCACCCACTGTCGCCGGTCCCGGTGCGCCGGGCCTGCAGGTGGGATATGGCGTATGGGGGACCAACGAAGATTTCATGGCGGAACTCTCCAACCCTACCACGGGAGGTAGTGCAACGCAGCTCTCCTTCTCACAAGATGGGTGGATCTTCTACGGCACAACCGTCACCCTGCAGCAATGGAACTATGCCGCCATCACCTACGCGGGGAGCGGCGCAGGCAACACGCTTACCCTGTACCTGAACGGCACAGCGGTCGCTTCCAGTGCATACTCGCTCAATACGCTGGTCACCGGCAGCCCGGGAGGGTACGTCTGGGCCAACGGCGGTGGAGGCACAGCGTGGCTGTCAAACATCCGCGTCTACAATCA
>JAJXVI010000097.1 GCA_021782195.1 bacterium
CGTTTCAGGTACCATCGATGAGTCGCCCGGATGGCGACGCAGCCGAGCGGGACGAAGACCGATGTTTCCTTGGTGAGCACCATCGCGACGATGGCAGCTCCAAGGGCGACGAGCAACCGACGGTCCCGAGGGCACTGCAGGCATTCCCACAACAGCCACAGCGCGAGGGTGGACCACAGGGACAGGTAGCCGTCGATGAGGGCCCGGTGGGCGTTGAAAACCTGGAGCGGTGCGACGTCCATCCACGCGAGCATGGCGAGGCCAGCGATTTTCCCTCCGAGGCGCCACGCGAACAGGGCCGAAACGACGAGCACGGCGATGGAGGCGAGTGCCGACACCGTCTTCATGGCACTGAACATGTCGCCCCCAGCCACATGCAACCACGCCCATGTCGAGATGAGGAACAGGCTTCTCGTCGGGGGAACGATCTTTTCGTGGTAGACATGGGCGTGCGTGAGAAAATATTTGACGAGGTGAGCGTACCCGGTGATCCCGTTTTTCATCAGGATCTCGAGATCTATGAGGTAGAGTTTCTCATCGTGGCCTGGCCCTTGAAAACCCGCGAATTGTGGAGACACGCGCAGGAAGACGCCGAGCCCGGCGAGCAGCACGGCCAGCGTGAGCGTCTGCCAGTCTCGCCGGCACGCGCGCAGGACCGACGGCTTCTCGAGAGGGGCCAGGGCCGCGCCCACCCCGGTCGGCAATGTGTTCGCGATCCTGTCATCGGCCGCTGACGGAGAATCCGTCGTGTTCAAGGTGGACTGTCGCTCCTGTTCGAAAAGTCAGCAATCTAGAGCATACCACGGAAGTCGGGCGTCAGGCTTCCGGTGCGAGAGGTTCACGTGCGGCTCCGAGACCCCATCCTTCGCGGGGGGGGCGGAACAAGGCTCGGTGCCCGCCAGGGATTGGGACAGGACTGTGGCCAGCCTGCCTCAGCATTGTCGATCGATCGCAAAATCCCTCACCTTGCCCGCATTCATTTTCCGTCATCGGGAACTGGTATACTTCTTTGGTCGCCTTGCACCGGTCGCCTCCAACCGGTCGCCTCTCCCTGACCGCTTCTCCAGGACTCTGGCCACGGGTCGCGTACTCAATGTCTCGAGATGAATGGAAACGTGCCCCCTCTGCGTCTTCTGGACCGACGTCTTGTGCTCTGGACATTCCTGTTCTTCTGCACGTTCTATGTCGGGATTACCCGCGGGAGATTCATCTCCACCGACGAGGTGCTGGCCTATCAGGCGACGGAGTCGCTCTGGCATAAGGGCGTGCCGGCCGTGTCGACAACAGAGAACTACGGGACTATCGGTCGAGGCGGGTACGTGTACAGCACGGTGAGCAGCGGCCAGTCGGTTGCGGCGTTGCCATTGTACGCGGTGGGGCGGCTGTTTGATCGGGCTCTGAGAGGCACTTGCTGGTGGGGCGTCGTGGCGGGCGAACCGCTCAGTCGTGACGGCCTCGTGTGGAGCGGCCAGGTGGAAATCTTCTTTGTCGCACTCTTCAACGCTTTCGTGCTTGCGGCGCTCTGCGCGTGCTTTCTGGCCTTCCTGTTGCGCTTGGGTGTATCCCCCCGTCAGGCCCTCTTCTCGACGCTGCTCACGGGGATGACTTCCTACATCGTCGGCTACTCCTCAACGTTCTACACCGAGCCTGTCGAGGCACTGGCCCTCCTCGGCGCGTTCTACGCGCTGTACGTGGACCGAACCGCTTCCTCCACGCGGGCTCGCGTTGCAGCAGGCCTCCTTGTGGCTCTGGTTCTGGTGTGCCGCTATCCAGCCATCATCATCGTACCGGGTCTCGTCATCTATCAGGGCTACACGGCGTGGGAACGTCATCGCAACCGCCCATCCCGCTCTGGCGTCGCGCGAGGCATTGTTGTGACGCTTGCGCCGCTTCTCCTGGGAATCGCGGTCGGCCTGCTCCTCCACGCGCTGGATCAGTTCTGGAAGTTCGGGACCATCTGGAGCCAGGGCGGATACGCGAAGGCCCACTGGAACATTCCCCTGACGACCGGCGCGAGCGGCCTGTTGTTCAGTCCAGGGGAGAGCATTTTTCTCTTCACCCCGCTTCTCTTGCTCGCACCGGCCTGGTTTCTCCGATTCGTTCGCAGTCACCGTGCGGAAGCGGTGTTTGTCCTCGGCCAGGCGGCGTTCTACGTGACCGTCTTCGGCAAGTTCGAGAACTGGCACGGCCTGTGGTGCTATGGTCCGCGCTATCTGATGCCGCTCGTTCCGCTGCTCATGCTTCCAATGGGGGAATGGCTCGAAGCGAACGGTCGGAAAGCCCTGCTCCTCGCGGCCCCGCTCGCACTGGCAGGGCTCTGGGTGCAGGCCACGCACGTGGCTGCCGACTTCTGGGACGTGTTCGTTTCAGGAGGCTACCTGCAACTGATCCACTCCTACTCCTACGCCGCCGGGTCGGCCATTCCCGGCAATTTTCTCTTCGTGCCGTCGCTCAGTCCGCTCCTTGCCCAGTCGCGAGCACTTCTCTCCATGAACTGGTGCGTCGACATGTGGCTGGTGCGGGTCTATCGGCAACTGGGGACGGGTGCGCTCCTCGAAGTGCTGACCTGGTGGGGACTCTTCCTCGGGGCGTGTCTGTACGCAATGTGGCGCCGCGTGCGTCTTATCGAGTCTCGCTCCCACCTCCCCCCAGAGGACGCCGCGGAACCAGAGGCGTCGGAAGGCTCACCGGAGTGCGCGCCGTCTGCTCCCATATCCGTCGCCGCGCCCGCGCTTTCCGACGACGCTCGCCTGTCGCGCGAGTTGTGGCGCTGGGGATGGCTCGCATCTTCCGCGCTGACTCTCTTCCTGCTTGCGTTCTGGCTGGTCGTGTCGCCCAGGGCGCCCGCTCCTCAGCCTGCCCCGACCGCGACTGCGGACCAGTGCGCCACGCTCATGCAGCAGGGGGTGTCGCTTTTGTATGTGGCGCACAAGCCCGGCCAGGCCATCGCGATCTTTCGCGCAGTTCTCGTCATAAACCCGCGACACTACGGGGCGAACTTCCAGCTTGCCCGTGCTCTCGACGCGGTGGGGCGTCATCGCGCTGCAAGTCTGCAGTGGAAGGTGGTTCTCGGGATGGCCGAGGCGTGTCACGATGAGACTTCTGCGGCCGAGGCGCGCCACCACCTTGCGCAGTCTGCCAGGCTTCCGCGTGGAAAGCCACATTCTGCCCTGTCCGGAAAGATGCCACGGGCGACTCCCTCGAAGTAGCCCCTCCCACGGGCGACTCCCTCGAAGCCCTCCCCGGCTGATTTCTGCGACGCTTGCAGAGAGAACACGAAGAAAGTTGAGTGAACCCGTGCAGTTTCATCGTACGAGTCTCGGAGCGACGCCGCTGTGGATCGCGGAGCCCCCCTCCGCGCGCGCATCGGTGCTCGTTTTTCACGGGCTCACGGCCTTCAAGGAGGCCCAGCGCAAGGAGCTCGACCTTCTGGCCCGCCGCGGTTTCCGCGCCATCGGTGTGGACGCCGTGGGACACGGGGAGCGCGCCTGGCCCGATTTGGCAGAGCGTCTGCGGCGCGACCACCTGGGGACGGTGTCCGCCGTGGTGGCCGCGACCGTTCGGGAAGTTCCGTTCCTCCTCGATCACTTCCCGCCCCCGTACGGCGTGACGGGAATTTCCATGGGGGGGCACATCACATTTGCCGCGCTTGCTGCGGAACCGCGCCTGGTTTCGGGTGTCCCCATCCTGGGCAGTCCGTGTCTGCCCCCCTTTGGTCTAGACAGTCCCCACCTGCGGGAGGAGCGCTTTGCGAGTGCCGCGGTGCTCGCGATGAACGCGGGGCGCGACGAGAGCGTCCCCCCTGCGCCGGCGCGCGAATTCCTGGCTCGCCTGCGCGAACGCTTCGGTAAGGAGCGGTTCGCCTACGTGGAATATCCGGAGTCGGGGCACGCGATGCGTGGGGAAGACTGGGACGACCTCTGGGAACGCGCCGAGGCCTGGCTCCTGCGGACGCTGTAAGCAGCGGGGGATCCGACGGGGAAGCGGGCGCAAACGCGGACGGGGCGTCGTACCTGCGCGCGCAGAGGGAGCAGGGAAGCGGACGGGCGGCGAGCGCGGGCGCAAACGCGGACGACGGCACGTCCGCGCGAGTTTCCGGCGGCGCTTCCCGCGACGGGACGCCGCCGGCCGTCCCCTGCTTGCCTCAGGCTTTCGGGCCGATCATCTCCTCGGGTCGCACCCAGGCGTCAAACTGCTCGCCGGTCAGGAAACCGAGCGCGACGGCGGCGTCTCGGAGGCTCGTGCCTTCGTGGTGCGCCTTCTGCGCGGCCTTTGCGGCGCGGTCGTAGCCGATGTGCGGGTTGAGCGCGGTGACGAGCATGAGGGAGTCGCGCAGGTAGCGCTCGATGATGGGCATGTTGGGGGCCATCCCCTCGACCGCGAACACGCGGAACGAGCGGCACGCGTCGGACAGGATGCGGATGGAGTGCAGCACGTTGTGGATGATCACGGGCTTGAAGACGTTGAGCTCGAAGTTGCCGTGCGAGCCTGCGAAACCGACGGCCGCGTCGTTGCCCATGACCTGCACGCACACCATTTCCATCGCTTCGCACTGGGTCGGGTTGACCTTGCCGGGCATGATGGAGGAGCCGGGCTCGTTCTCGGGCAGCATGAGCTCGCCCAGTCCGCAGCGGGGACCCGATCCGAGCCACTTGACGTCGCTCGCGATTTTCATCAGGGAGCACGCCAGGGTCTTGAGCGCTCCAGACGCGGCGACGAGCGCGTCGTGGCTGGCCAGGGCGGCAAACTTGTTGGGGGCGGTCACGAACCCGAGGCCGGTCGTCTCGGCAATGGCGCAGGCCGCGCGGACGGCAAACTCCGGGTGGGTATTCAGGCCGGTCCCCACTGCGGTGCCTCCCAGGGCGAGCTCGTAGAGGTCTTTCTTGATGAAGGCGAGACGCTCGAGGTCGTGGTCGAGCTGGTCGACCCAGCCGCTCATCTCCTGTCCAAGCGTCAGCGGCACGGCGTCCATCAGGTGGGTGCGCCCGATCTTGACGATGTTCTTGTACTCTTCCGCCTTCGCGGCCAGGGCGTTGCGTAGCTCGCGGACCTGCGGCTCGAGCGCGTGGTGGAGCCCCTCGACGGCGGCGATGTGCATCGCGGTGGGAAACGTGTCGTTCGAGGACTGCGACATGTTCACGTGGTCGTTCGGGTGGACGGGGTCTTTCGCGCCGAGCGTTCCGCCCATCATCTGGATGGCGCGGTTGGCGATGACCTCGTTGGTGTTCATGTTGGTCTGGGTGCCGCTGCCGGTCTGCCAGACGCGGAGTGGAAAGTGGTCGTCGAGGCGACCTTCGATGACTTCATCCGCCGCGGCCATGATTTTTTCGGCGCGGTCGGCGGAGAGTTTGCCGAGGTCGAGGTTGACCTTCGCCGCGGCTTTCTTGAGGATGCCGAGGGCTCTGATCATCTCCCGAGGCATGCGGTCGAGGCCGATGCTGAAGTGGTGGAGGGAGCGCTGGGTCTGCGCGCCCCAGAGTCGATCGGAGGGGACCTCGATGGTGCCCATGCTGTCTCGTTCGGTGCGCGTCGGTTGCGAGGAAACGCCGATTTCGGGCGCTTCCACCCCTTCGACGCTCAGCAGGTGCTGGGCCTGAGTCTGAGTGGCGGGAGCTTCGTGTGTCTTCATCGTCTTCTCCATCGTCGTCGAATTTCTGGTTGCGCGAGCTTTGCCGCCCGAGATTCTCCGACCCGCGTCGCGGGAGGCGCGTGGTCTGCCCTGGGGCCGAGTGAGGGGGACGGCCCCCTCCCGGCGGTGAGGACGGGCGAACAGCGAGCGTCGCCTTCTGCGAGGAGGAGAGAACTCCCTCTCAGGCGCGCCGATCCGGGAATGTGTCGTGCGGGGACGTGTCGTGCGGGGACGCGGACGTGGGGTGCGATGAGGTGTCGTGCGCGGACGGCGCGGGGGAGCACGTGACGATGGCGGCACACAGGATGGGGATTCCGCTCAGAAACCCTGCGATTACGTCGGAAGTGTAGTGGACGCCAAGGTAGATGCGGCTCAGACCGATTGCCAGCACCCACAGCGTGGTCGCGGTCCACGCGAGGACCCTGGCGCCAGTGCGTCGTTGGCGTGAGATTGCGAGGAAGCCCAGGAAGGCGAACAGGCTCGTGGCCACGAGAGAATGGCCTGACGGGAAACTGTACGAGTGCAGGTGGAGCAGCGCCAGACTGGCATCGGGGCGGGGGCGCGCAAAGATTGACTTGAGCGTTGTCGAGACGACGAGGTCGCAGAGTAGAATGACGGTGACGGTCAGCGACTCGCGGCGAATCGATGAGAAGGCGATTCCCATGAGGAGGGCGATGAGTCCCACCACGAACAGGGGGGGAAAGTTGCCGGTCCACGCGAGGGACATGGCGAGCGCGGTGAGCATCGGGGTGCGCCATGCGACGACGTGTGTTGCAACGTCATGGTCAAGCGTGTTGCCGGGGCCCGCGAACACCACGGCGGCGACAATGAGAAAACCAAGTACCGCCAGGAGACTGGCCACCGCGGCACCGTGCAAGAGGGCGCGGGATGCGCCGGAAACTTGCGTGGTTGTACGGTGCACGGTCGCCAGCGCTGCGGGGGGATCTTGCGTGGATGTAGTGTCTGGTTCGGAACTCATCGATGGGCCGTGGTGTCTTCCGGATCGGGTGCAGCGGTTCGGGGACAACGTTCCGTGAATCGCGGGTTGAGCGCTGCCCCAGGGGCTGATTTTCGCCCGGGGTGCTTCAGGCTTTGCGGCGCCTGTCCGACATAACGGCGAGCAGGAACGCCAGGGTGATAAGGGGTGTAGCGGGAGGCTCAGGAAGCAATCCCAGTTGCATATCGGTGGAGACCTGCGTTGCCGTAAGTGCCTGGTTGTAGACGTGAATGTCCTGGAGTTCACCGTTCATGTAGAAGGTCGTGTAGGGCGGGTCTGTGTAGTAACCGGCCGCAGTCCCGGAAGCCGGCGTGTTTACGGATAGGTTTCCTGTTGTGACCAGTGTGCCGTTTATGTACATTAACTGAGTATTACTGCTCTGCACGATCGCCACGTAATACCATGTGTTCACTGAAAGCGTGGGCCCCCAGAGGCCGACTCCGTTATTATTGAACATCCACTGGTTTCCGTATGTTTGCAGCAGAAAGTCAGTATGGGTGTTCGCCTGGTGAGATCCGTACCCGAAGATGACCGTAGAATTGTAGTACGGATATGTCAAAGTATTCACGTTCACCCACAGGGAGATCGTTCGATCTGCGGAACCCGTGGGGAATCCGTTGGCCGAGGCTGTAAACTGCGTGGTCGTGCCGTTGAAGGCGAACGCCTGCTGGCCGTTATAGCCGGTAACGTAGCTTCCGGTGAACGTGGCGTTGTTGCTCCCGGTCGCATCGAGCGAATTTCCGTTGCCCGACCAGGCGCTCACGAGCCCTGGAGGAAGGGCAAAAACGGGACCTGCTGTGACAAAAAAATACACGCAGGCTGCCAGTGCTGCCATCGCGGCCCTGCCGGTGAACCGTCTCGATCTCGTCACGAATCTGTTCTCCTTGCGCTTGCGCCTCAACGGTCGCAGTAAGACATAAATGCAACCACCCACTGTGCATTTCGTGCTGGTGCGGCGCGCTCCTGCCACAACAATGCTGCAGCCCCCGATCAGGACAAGAGCAATACCGACGACAGTGAGACGCAACCGTTACTGCCGAAAACGGCCTGAGTTCCC
>JAJXVI010000098.1 GCA_021782195.1 bacterium
CGTCAGCACGAGCACCGCCCCAAGCTTGAGGTTGAGCGACCAGGCGGGATGGACGCTCACGGTCCCCATCCCAGGACTCGGCGCGCCCCCACCCATCCGCCGACAGGCAGCGGCTGCCGTGCGAGGTTGCATGATCCCGGCGCCAGCGGAAGGGAATCGCGCTCGCCCGCTTCGACACGGGCGGGTGCCTCGCACGAAGCGTCCACCAAAAACTGCAAAGGCTCCGCAACAAGCCCCGCCGCGTCATCGAGCGTCGCATTCGGGGAAATCGAGGCCCACATCTCGTAGAGGAGTCGACGTGCAGGGTCACGCAGAAAAGCCGCCGCAGCCCGAACGCGCTCCACCGTGCGGGGCTGTGGACCGAGCGGTGTGGGGTATGTTGCAGCCTGGCCAAGACCGAGCGTCAACATCCCCGTGAGTCTTGCTGCAGCCCGCTCTATTTCCGCCCGGGAGCAATCGGGTGAAAGCTCCAGGACGTAGAAAGGATTTTCGTTCACCAGGGTCTCAAGATTGTCAATCATCGCACACCTGAGTCGTGTCCTTTGCGGCGCAGTTCCGGATCGTGCGGCATCAACTTCCACAGCTCCTCGGTCACACTCTGGAGGGTCGCACGGTCGGCAGCCTGCAACGCTCGCCAACCATCGCGCACGAGCACCTGTGCCCTCGGCAGATCGTCTGCAGCGTTGATGTGGGATGCAGCAGCCTCGAAAGCGTGTCGCCACGCGTCTGGATGACGAAACCAGGCCGTCGTCCCCATTCGGCGAACCTGTACGAGACGTCGTTGAAGCTCATCGAGGTCCTCCTCCTGGCGAGCCTTCCGCACAGCCAGGGCGACCTCCTCGAACAGGTCCTGCTCGGCCGGGGTACCGTGCGACGACACCCACTCTCCCGCCCAGGTCAGGTCGTTCTGCGCGTCGATGTGGAGTTGCATCCAGTGTGTGCGGGTTTCGATAGCGTCGACGCGCGCATCGATCTCCTGGAGCAGCCGTTGCGCCTTCAGACCAGCGTCCGCATCCCCTCCGCGCGCCGCCTCGACGTCGCGCGTCACGTTGACCAGGGCAAGTTCAACCTCCATTGCCTCAACCAGGTCCTTGCCGCTTCGGGCGCCGTGGCATTTCCGAAGGCGAGCAGCAAGCGCGTCCAGAGCAGCCGCAAGCGTCTCGTGGCTCGTATCCGGCACGCACAGAAAAGCGACGTGCTCGAACAACCTGCCGGTCGCGGGAACGATCGCACGGGCGGAAAGTCTTCCGCTTCGGTCCACCTCCAGCGTCACCTCGAGCCTCGTAGACGGAGGAAGATTGCCGCCCTCTGCGTCGCCCGCAATCAGAAGCGTTCCAACCAACCGACAGAGGTCCGCGCGCTCGAATTCGCCCTGCACAATGGGAATCTTCAAGACCGACTCCCCCGCGCCACCTACGAGGCTCTCCACCGTATGGTGAACAAACGTTCGACGAGCCGGCAACGGGGTTCCCCGTTCGAAGTAGATGCGAACACGATTGTCAGCCAACGCCACCCCGACTGCACGCGACAGGGGTGGATCGCCGATTGTAAGGCCCTGCACGATGGTGATGGAGGAAGGGTTCAGTTCAAGATGATTCCCATCGCGCGTGCGCCCTTCCAGGTTGAACTCGCAGGGCTTCCGGGGTGTCAGTTCCAGGGACATCACGAACCCGTTTTCGCTATCGAGGACGGCGTCTTCACTGCGCCACTGCCCATCGGCGCGTCGAGCACGTACTGCGTGCAAGGGCGGGTCCTGCTGTTCGCCCGCAAGTCTTCCCACAAGGTGAGGAAAGAGATCTGTCGAGACTGGAGGATAATGCAGCCAGAGGTTGCGGCCGGGACGTGTGATCTGCGATCGCGGACGCGCATCGAGTCCGGTGCTGGCGGCAAAAATTGCGGCGCCCTGGGCCACGAGGGTCATCGGGTCAAGCCCCTCACCACAGGGGGCCTCAAGCGCTTCGACAACGCGGATACGCAGATACGGAGTCAAGGTTGGACCACCGACAAGCACAATTCGCTCCAGTCGACGCACCCTGTGGCGTTCAATCAGGCGACGCGTTACGTCAAGGGTGCGCTGCACGAATGGCGAGGTAAGTCTCTGCAACAGTTCGCGGTCCACCACGAGGTCAAGGTCGCGTCCTTCCTTGAGCAACGGCACGGTCAGTGCGGCACGGGTCGTACGCGAGAGCTCAATACGAGTTTCCTCCACCGCCTGCCGGACCTTTCGCACGAGTGGCTCGTCCTGCGGATTTCCGCGGCTCACTGTCAGACCGGACGTCGTCTTGAACTCGCTCAAAGCCCAGTCCACGAGCGCCGCGTCGAAATCACGACCCCCGAGAAAATTATCGCCGTCGTGACCAACCACACGCAAGAATCCGTCACGAGTCTCCAGCAGCGAAGCGTCGAAGGTTCCCCCTCCAAGGTCATACACGAGCCAGTACCCGTTCGATTCTTGAGCAGTCCAGCCGGCAGCCAGGGCCGAGGCCACAGGCTCAGCGATGAGTTCCACCGTCTCCAGACCTGCTTTTCGTGCAGCTTCAGAGGTCGCGGCTGATTGAGGCAACTCGAACAGCGCCGGAATGCTGATTACCCCTCCTCGTGGAAAAAAACCGCACTGCTCACGGACGTCGTGACAGATGCTTTCCAACACACACGCAGCAAGTTCACCTGCGGTCATTGTCCGTGCGCTCGCGGGAAAACGCAACGGCGACGCACTCCCCATGAGTCGCTTGAAGGCAGCGTGCGTGTTTTCCGGATCGGATTCGAGGAAACGCCGCGCACGTGCACCGACTGTGACTGTACCCCTTCCATCGATGCGTACGACCGAAGGCGTCAGAAACGCCCCCTGTGCATTGCGCACGAACTCCATTGAATGGTTGTCGAACAGTGCCGCAACCGAGTTCGACGTGCCCAGGTCAATTCCAAGGTAGACGGGAGACGCTTCACTCATACACTCAAGCTTTCAACGCACGCCCCCTGGGCCTCCTTGCGCGAGGTACGACCGTAAGCTTGTTTTCGGCAGTCGGTACACTCCTTCGAGAACACCTTCTTCCGACCCCACAGAGAGTCGCTTGCCAGGCCCAAGCGCGCCGAGCGTTTGGGCGTCTGGCGCGACCAGCTGACCGACCCGACCCACGAGGTCACAAACGAAAAACTCGAGGAGTAGAACGGGCCCTGGCACACCTTTCGCGTGCCCGCCTCCGAAAGGCCGCCAGACAAATGCGGGAGTCGACCGAGCGGATTACTGTTGACAGGGGGGATGCAGAGCATCCGTTGTCCCAGTGCGAAGTCGGAGCCGCGAGCAGGCAAGTGAACCTGTCAGCCATCTCGACTTCTGGCATGGCAACCAGGAGGCGCCCGCTCGTCCTGGAGAGGTTCGAAAGTACACGCGTCCACGTGTTTCTCGCCGGTCCGGGCCAACCCTCTGTTCGTGGCAGTGGCCGCCGACAGTTCGCCACTCGCTCGGGCCTGCCTGGAGAGCGAAGCGGCGTGGTGGCGAAGGGCGTCCACGGCAAAGATGCCGCGGGGTCGCGCGACTGCCTCTTCGCCCCCCCCTCGAGCACGTACTGCATTTGATGCGTGCCAAAGCTGTTGACCGTGCCTCAGGTCAGGGTGCGCAGACGCAGACCGCCCCCGAGCAGCAGGAGCCCACAGCCTATGCCGTACATTGACAGCACACGAACGGGTTCCACTCCAGCAACACGAGAGGCTACGATGAGCCACGCCCCCAACGCAACCCCGGCAACCGCCCGCAAGATAAAGTACACGTCGCCCGCAAGAAAGGTGCGAATCCAGAAAGCAAAGTTGAGTTCGCACAATGCTACCCCGAACGCCCAGATTGCGAGCGCGTAGAAGAGCCAGGAGGCACTTGAAGAGGGTCGGAACAGGATCAGGGTGCCAAACAGAACACTCCACGCGCCGCTCACGAGCAGCCAGACACTTCTGCGATGCCTGCTCGCATACCCGAGGGCGGTCATGGCACTGAAGCTTCCGTCTATTACAAGACAGGCCCCAAAAAACGTGATCACGAGCCGCAACGCGAGTCGGGGTAGAAACAGCAGCGCACCCCCGAAACAGAGTGCGACGATGGCGCGAACAAGGGTACACAGCCACGCGTGACGTGCAAAGTCGGCCAGCAATGCCGGGTCACGGGTCAGGGACCTTCTCGGTTTTCGGTGTAAAGCCGTCATCGCGAATGTCTGTTCGAGTCAACCACAGCCTTTTCCTCGTTCGAAACGCTCGTGAAAGGATCCGAGAACGTGGGCGCGGGGGTCTTCCCCCACGGAATTGTCGGTGAATCGTCCACTGTCGGAAGGGGGCAATGAACGCAGGGCGAAATCGTGCCTTCCACCATCCAGGCGATCGGAAATCGACGAGACCGCCGACCACGAACTCGAAGATCCGTGCGACCAGAGACAAGCGGAGACAGATTATGACCGGACACGAGATCCGCCAGAAGTTCCTCGACTTTTTTGCGCAGAACGGCCACCGAATCGTAAAGAGTTCGCCGCTGCTGTTGCCAAACGACCCCACCCTGCTGTTCGCGAATGCTGGGATGAACCAGTTCAAGAATCTGTTTCTCGGAAACGAGAAGCGCGAGTATCGCAGGGCAACCTCGTCACAAAAGTGCGTGAGAGCGGGCGGCAAGCACAACGATCTCGACGAAGTCGGACGCACCGCGCGTCATCATACTTTTTTCGAGATGCTTGGAAACTTCTCGTTTGGCGACTACTTCAAAGCGGAAGCCATCGGATTTGCGTGGCACTTGCTGGTTACCGAGCTCCACCTTCCCATCGAGCGGCTCTGGTTTACCGTCTACACAAACGATGACGAGGCGTTTGAACTCTGGAAGGCTGCAGGAGCTCCCGCGGATCGCATCCTCCGGTTTGCGGAAAAGGAAAACTTCTGGGAGATGGGCGAGATCGGACCGTGCGGACCGTGCTCTGAGATACATTATTATCTGGGCGATGATATGTCACTCAACACACCGGAGAAGGTCAATGGCCCCGGCGACGACACCATCGAAATCTGGAACCTGGTCTTCATGCAGTATGAACGCGATGCAAACGGTACCCTCCACCCTCTGCCGGCGCCATCGGTCGACACGGGAATGGGGCTTGAACGGATTGCCGCCATTCTGCAGCACAAGCGCACCAACTATGAGACCGACCTGATCCGACCCATCATTGATTTCATCGCTCAACTCTGCGGACGGACCTACCACAGTGTGGAAACTGGAGGGATCCCGACCGACCAGGACAGCGAGAACGCATTCTCCATGCGCGTCATGGCCGACCACGCGCGGGCCACCGCCTTCTGCATCGCGGACGGAATCTTCCCTGGCAACGATGGGCGGGCCTACGTGCTGCGCAAGATCATGAGAAGAGCGCTCTGGCACGGGCACAGACTGGGCCTTGCCTCCCCGTTTTTTCACCGCATCACCAGCTTCGTGGTCGAACTGATGGGGGAACCGTATCCTGAGCTCGTAGCGGCACAAGACACGATTCAGCAGGTGGTCACGACCGAGGACCGTCTTTTCTCCTCCACCCTCACTTCTGGCGTAAAGCGCCTGGAGGACATCCTCAAGAAGACTGAAGGCACCGAGATCAAAGGGTCCGATGCGTTCATGCTCTATGACACGTACGGACTGCGTGAGGACCTGATCACCTACATCGCCGAACGAAGCGGCTACACGGTGGACTGGGAGGGATTCGGCGCCGAACTGGAAGAACAGCGCAGACGCGCAAGAGAAAGCTGGAAGGGATTCGCAGCCCGCAAGGTCGAGGAAGTCTATCGTACCCTCGCCGAGCAGGCCACCACGATATTTACTGGATACGAGGAAACTGGCACAACTGGCGTGAGGATTCGCACCTTGCTCGTCGATGGCGCGGCAGTGAGCGCGCTGTCGGAAGGCGCCGAAGCAGAAGTGGTGCTTGATCGGACTCCTTTCTATGCTGAAAGCGGAGGCCAGATCGGCGACAGCGGCGTCCTGGAGAGTGACATTGCGCGCTTTCGAGTTCGCCAGACCTATTCACCGGCAACCGGATTGACCGTTCATCGAGGCGTGGTGGAGTATGGCACATTCAAGTGCGGCGACCTTCTCACCGCCCAGATCGATCACGCGCGTCGCAACCGCGTGCGGGCAAACCATACGGGCACCCACCTGCTGCACGCCGCTCTTCAGCAGGTGCTCGGGCCGCACGTAAAACAGGCAGGCTCGCTGGTCGCGCCTGAGCGCCTGCGATTTGACTTCACGCACTTTGCACCTCTCACTGAAGAGCAGTTCCTCGAGGTCGAACGCCTGGTGAACGTGGAGATCCTGCGCAACGAACACGTGCACACCGCCCTCATGCCGCTCGAAGAGGCTGTGAACAGCGGTGCAATGGCGCTGTTCGGGGAAAAATATGGTGACCACGTGCGCGTGGTCAGCGTCCCTGGTTTCTCTCGCGAGCTGTGCGGCGGCACCCACGTCCGCGCCACGGGGGATATTGGAATGTTGAAGATAGTAAGCGACTCATCGATTGCCGCGGGCGTCCGCCGCATCGAGGCCGTGACCGGCGTCGGTGCATTTGAACGCTTCCAGGTCGTGGAATCGCAACTGGCCGCCGTTGCACAGCGCCTCAACACGTCCCCTGACGGTCTCCTCCCTCAGGTCGACCGGGTTCTCGCCCAGCTGCGCGCTGCACAAAAGGAACTCGATGCGATCAAGATGAAGCTCGCGTCGGCCACCGCGGGGGACGCGCTGACGCGGATACGCTCGGTAAAGGACGTGTCGGTGCTTACGCAGCAGGTGGAAAACCTCGATGCCGGTGCACGCCGCAACCTTGCAGACGAGCTTCTCGGCAAGATGAAGAGTGGCGTTGTCGTACTGGCTCAGGCTGAGGACGGAAAGGTCTCCCTGCTGGTGAGAGTCAGCGAGTCGCTCAAAGGACGCCTCCACGCAGGACGCCTGGTGGGTCAGCTTGCCGTCATCGTCGGCGGGAAGGGCGGTGGGCGGCCAGATCTCGCCGAAGCTGGCGGCCGTGATGCATCGCGCCTTGGAGAGGCGCTTGACGCAGTATACACCGTGACCGAGCAGATGCTTGGCGAATAGGGCTGCTGCCACCGGAAAGGGTGCCAGACTGACCGTTGGGGCGCACTGCGAGACAGGCGTCAACGGTCAGTCTGGCCACGCTTCAGCTTTTTCTTGCGATGCTTGCTTTCTGTGAATTCGCAAACGCGGAAATAAAGCCCGACAAAAATCTCTGTCGCAAACGGGAACATTCTGACCGGGGCTCTCCTCTGACAGACGTGCACGCGGAAAACCGCGTATATCCCTTCAGGAGGGCCAGATACATGACTGGAAAGTCCCTCTTTGCGCGCGTTCGCGTTTCAGAACGCGTCGCCATCTACACGCTGATCCTTGGACTTGGCGTTTTTGCCGGTCTCCTGTTGAGCAGCCGTGTACAGGCTGCGCCGGTACACCCGGGCGCCACATCAAATGCCGCTGACCCCGCGTTTGCCCTGCAGAATGCGGTTGTTCGTGCCGTAAACCGGATCACTCCGTGCGTGGTCAACATCGACACAGTGGTTCCAGGCACCAACCAGCAATCAACGATTCGTGAATTCGATTTTCCATTTCCCTTTCAGATGATGCCGATGGTCCCGAACAACCAA
>JAJXVI010000099.1 GCA_021782195.1 bacterium
AACTCGTGCTGCGCGGGGGATCCTGCGCCACGCCCCAGGAGCACATCCGCGCCTCGTATCGCAATTTCTTTCCCCCCGCCGCGCGCTGGCAGTTCAGCGGCGTGCGGCTGGCGGGAGACGGCGCGTGAGGGCGCCCGGCAACCTGCGCCATCCACGGCCGGCGGCCCCGGCAGACACTCCCAGGGCGGCGGGCTTGCGTCTGCGCGAGGATGTGCTCGCCGGCCTGCGGTGCGCGTGCTTGCCCCCCGTGCAGCTTGCCGGAGGTTTTCTCAGCCACGAGTTTGATGAATCCGCGCGTGTCGAAATCGACAACGGCGCGAGGGACGTGCGTGAGCGAGAGTTGCCGGCTTTCAACCAGAAGGTTGCGCGCGAGGGCCTCGCCCTCCGTCAAGCCGACCGTGGCGACCTGCGGATCGGTGAACACCACCGTCGGCAGGGTCTGGAGGTCGAGCCGGGCTTCCCCAGCGGTCATGTTGATTGCAGCGCGCGTTCCGGCGGCGGCTGCGACATTGACGAACCGGGGTTGGTCGGTGCAGTCGCCAGCAGCGTAGATGTTCGGATTTGAGGTGCACAGATGGTCGTCGACGATGATGGCGCCCTGCTCATTCACCGCGATGCCGGCAGCCTCCAGGCTCAGGTGGTCGCTGTTCGGAGTGCGCCCGGTGGCAAGCAGCAGTTCGTCCACTGTCAGTTCTCCGGCGCTGGTGCGCAGATTGACCTGATTCACGTGCAAGCTGACCCCGTAGACGTTGACGTGGGTCTTGACGTTGATGTGCTCGTCTTGAAAGACTGCGGCCAGGGCCTCACCAACGGTCGGGTCGGTGCGTGTCAGGAGCGTCCCGCGTGCCAGGAGTGTTACCTCGGTGCCGAGTCGCGCGTAGGCCTGGGCGAGCTCGAGTGCCGTAGCCGACGCACCGATGACGGCCAGTCGCGTGGGAAGGCTCAGGGACTTCCAGAGCTGCGTCGGCGTATGGTACGGGGTTCTCTCCAGACCGGGAACGGGTGGTACGAACGGGCGCGACCCGCTTGCGACCAGGCAGCGGTCGAAGGCACAAGAGAGCTTCTGGCCATCGTGCAGTTCGACGTGCAGGGTGTTTGCGTCCAGGAACCTGGCGTGCCCCTGCAGTACGGTGACGGAAGGGTGCTCGAGAAGGAGGCGCTCGTACCGCTCGTGGCGCAGTTTCTCGATGCAGGCCTGCTGCTGCTCGACGAGACGATTCGCTTGAATTGAGGGAGGGGTCGCGGAAACGGCCATGTCGAACGGGCTACGCCCGCGTAAATGGGCGATCTGGGCGGCACGGATCATGATTTTGGAGGGGACGCAGCCCGTGTTGACGCAGACGCCGCCGAGTCGCATGCGCTCGATAATCGTCACGCGGGCTCCTCTTTCGGCGGCTTTCAGCGCCGCGGCGGTTGCCGCAGCTCCGCTGCCGATGATGGCGACGTGTACGGGCTGGCAGCAGCACCTTTCAGTTTGCGTTGCCGGGGACGGGTTGCTCTCGTCGGCCGGGGAGAACCGCGGTGTCGGGCTCCTTGGAAGAGCGGGCACTGGGAACATGGGGTGGTCCTTTCTGCTTTGATGCGGAGAAGCCGGCACTGAGGCCGGAGGGCGGTTGCGCTGATGCTGCTAGGGAAGGATGGATTCGCGACAACGACGACTCGATGGTGCCGGATGCAGGGAAATTTCTCTACCCCGCTTCGTGCGTTGTACCATTCGGGGCGCGCCGCTACGTGTCTGCTGGCACTCGCAGACCGGTTCGTTCCGCGAGGGTGAGGGCAAGTTCCTTGAACTGCCTGCCGGCTTCCTGTGCGCTGTAGAAGTGCGACCCCAGTGCTCCGTCTGCTGGCTTGAGGTGGAAGACGGGCTTGTGAGCATCCTGGGCGAGCGGCACAAGGCTGCGGTAGTGCTTGAGCAGCGTCAGGCAGTTCGGATCAGTCTTCACCGAATCCGCGTGGGTGCCCGACTGGTCAAGCATCATGGAACGGTAGAGGTCGGGCACGCGGTCGATCCAGCGGTGGTAGGCCTGTACGGGTCGGTCCAGTCGCTCTGCGTGTTGCATGACGATGTAACCGGCGGCCCGAATCTGGCCGGCGGGAAGAAGCAGGCCCGGCTGCGGGTTGCGAGCGAGCCGGTCACTCCATTCTGCTCGCCACTGCTTGAGCGTGGGGCCCATGTTTCGCAGTCCCTGTAGCGAGTAGAGATCCGGTGATAGCGGGACGACCACGTAGTCCGCTGCGATGAGCGCTGCGCGATTGATGGAGCCCAGATTGGGGCCGAGGTCGACCAGGGCTACGTCAAAGGACTGCTTGGTGGCAGCGCGCTGGATCATCCGCCAGAAGGCGGAGATGACCCTGAAGGCTCGCTCCTTTCGGTCAAGGCAATGAGGCCACTCCTGGGAAAGATCGTCTTCAAAACGTGAGATTGCGAGGTCACCCGCGAGCAGGTACGGCGACTGGTCGCACGGATCGACCTCCTCCACGTGGGGGTCGGTGATATCGCCCGTCCCATTTTGGAGGGGTTCGATGCATCCCTGGATGGTTTCACTGTGCGCACCGTCCGGCCATAGTTCGACCAGTCGTTCCTCTTCGAGAAATGCGGAGGTGAGGTTCGCCTGGGGGTCAAGATCGACGGCAAGGACGCGTTGTCCGAGGTCGGAGAGCATCCAGGCAAGGTGGTAGACCAGCGTCGTCTTTCCCACGCCGCCCTTGTTGTTGAAGAAAGCGACGACCGTCGTGCTCATGGCCTTCTCCGCATCGTTGCCAGCACCTGACTCTCCTGAACCGTGAATTCAATCGGTGGATTTCCGTTGTCGATCATGCGCTTGCGAGCGAGGGCAATGCCGATGCCGAATCGCTGGACGTACCCGAGGTTTTTCATCGCCTCGGCCAGTTCTGGATTGCGATAATCGGTGATGTGTGCCTGTCCGAAATTCTCGGGAGTGACCTGGCCGAATGGTCCTCCGGGGCTCTGGATCTCCACGCGGTCCGAGAACCACGTTATCCTTACAGGTGCGTTCGTACCCTCATAAACCCGATGGAGAATCGCATTCCGCCCAATCTGCTGAAGGGCCTGAAGCGGATAGTCGGGGTGCTGGATTTCAGTCGTGCCAGACGAGATGTTGGTGGCTGTGGAAATGTGTGCGCGGAAAGTATCGTCGAGGTTGTTCAGCAACTCGGTGAGCGGTCCGTCGATCTCTTTCTGGTCCTTGATGGGATCGGTAAGAGCGGTGCCGTCGAGTCGAAGGAACTGAACGTATGCTCCGGGCAGGTATTGTCGCGGGTTGCGTCCACAGACCAGAATCCCCAGAACAGTCGGCCGGTGGGGAGACCCAGTCGTGCACATGCGCAGAGAGGCGAGTTGTTGTTCGTAGGTGCGCTCGTTCTCCTCGAGCACCTCACGGGCGACGCTGCCCGGCAGGTAGATCCTGGTAAACGATTCTCGGTCGAGGTCCTCGAGTGTAGCGGCCTCTATGGCGTGCAGGTCAAAGGGAAGGTCAGTGCCCCGACGTCTCTCGCTCAACCGGATTTCATCGGCGGCGCTCGCGACGGCTCGACGCGGGCCGACGCGGATCCATGTCTTTCCTTTGAATCTGACGGGTGGCGCCGGTGACGGCTCGACCACCACCACGGCCATTTCGCAACCGCCGAGTCTCCGTTTTGATACGGTCATGTTCGGCAGGGGCAGGATGTTGCCGTCGTCCCGGATCTGGCTCAGGTTGATGAGCTGTTCGTCGGTGACCGGGAGGTCAGCGCAACTTCCGTCGTCATTGACACCAATGAACAGGACGCCGGGCTGCCGATGCCCAGGGACGTCGTTCGCGAATGCACAGATGGCCTGACGGATCTTCTTCGGGTCGCTCATCGACGCTTTGCGTTCTACGCGGTCAGACTCCATGTTGCGCAGCAGGTGCAAGAGTTCCTCATCGGTCACGCTGTGGGTTCCTCCTCAGGGATGCCTCTTCAGTTCGACTCCAACGGAAAGTAGACCTTGCTGCGGCTTGCCTGATTGCCTTCGTACTTATGCTCTCGCCGATTTGCGGCCCGACCGTTCGGACTCGATTCGTCCACGGCCACTGGAACGCATCGTAGCCTTGTAGCGTGTGCCGCTTCACTTCTCAAGGTTGATGTCAGAGTCTTTCTTCAACTGGCGTCACCCCCAAATTTTACGCGCGTCGGGTTTGATCCGGATTTGCAAACCTTTGCCGGGAAAGCGTGATTTCATCAGCAGGTTTGGAATGATGGATCAAACGCGCGCTTGAGCAACCCCGTCCCCCGGCCCCTGGGGCATCCCCGCCATCCTGCACAGGAACGCGTGTTCGGCTCACGAATTCTTTCACCGTGGCGAAGAAATCTCACGACAACCGACCCTTTCGTACCTCGTGGCACCCGCCCCGCCGCGCCGCACTCCTGGTTGCCGCGCTGGTCCTGGCAGTCACGGTGACGCTCCTCAATATCCGAAGCGGAAGGTCGCGCCCCACGCCGCGTCCGCCGTTCGTCCCACCGGACCCGGCGCTGAGGGGCTTCTACGTCCCCCCCGCGCGAGAGCCTCATTTGACACACGCGAAACTGCTCGGTCTGTTGCGCCGTCACGTCCGATACGTGTTCGTACTTTATCAGGAGAACCGTTCCTTCGATTCCTACTTCGGAACCTTTCCCGGGGCCGACGGCATTTACTCTCAGCCAGCCTCCCGCACGCTCGGCTTCAGCCAACCCATCGAAAACCTGGACGGCACCGTCGGAACCATCCACCCGTTTCGCATCGGACCCTCCCGATACGCGGCCGATCTCGACGACCCCAAGCATGATCATCCCGCCATCCTCGCCAAGATCGACGTGCGGAACGGCCGCGCATACATGGACCATTTCGCTCTCGCCGAAGAGAAAATTCGCACTCGCGGAAAGCTCACGTTGAAGGCCCGCCAGTTCGGCGAACTCACCATGGCGCACGTCGACGGCGACACCATTCCGTTTCTCTGGCGCTGGGCCAACCGTTTCACGCTCTTCGACCATATCTTCCAGGAGATGACCGCCCCTTCCACCCCTGGCAACCTCTCCGTGATTGGCGCGCAGACCGGCGTCACCCAGTGGATGCTCCACCCGTCCGAAGCGGCGCGAACCAACCACGCGCGTGGTGTTCCCGTGGTGTGTGACCTCGATCCCTTCTGGGGCTCTCCGCTCGACCCGACGCATCCCCACCGCATGCCGTCCAATCCCAGGGACTACCGCCTTGATCGGAAGCACCCCGGCAGAGTTCAGATCAACCTCACCTACGCGACGCTTCCCCTGACTCTTGCGCGTGGCCAGATTCGCCAGCAGATCGCGGCCGACCGCCATCCCGGTGTCGACCTGGCCGACGTGCGGAGCGACGTGGGTGACATCGCCCGTTCGCGCAAGGGCGCCGTGAACTGGGGCTGGTTCCAGGAGGGATACGATCGCGAGTCTCCCACCGACGATGACAGCGGACCGCTTGACGCCGACGGTGTTCACGCCTCGTACATCACCCATCACGACGGACCTTCCTATTTTGGGTACGTCTCCAACAACGCCACGATGCGCGCGCACCTGCACGGCCTTGAAGATTTCTATCACGCGCTCGCCACGCGCGCCCTCTCGCCAAAGGGAGGCGTTTACTACGTGAAAGGCGGCTTCCTGAACGCCCGTGGAATGCACCCGGCCGACCCCGGGGCGCGGGCGCAGGCGACGTTTCGCGGAAACGACGACCATCCTGGCTACTCCGACTCCCAGATCAGCGAGGCGCTGCTGGCGGAAACAATCAACCGGATTTCTCGGAGCCCCTACTGGTCACACTGCGCCATCGTCATCGCCTGGGACGACGCGGGCGGAATGTACGACCACGTGCGCCCGCCGGTACGATCCATCGGCCCCGACGGGAAGGTGCTTTGCGACGGTGCGCGCGTTCCGCTGCTGGTTCTCTCGCCGTACGCGCGTACGCACGTGGTGGTCCACGACGTGGGTGATCACGCGTCTATCGTGAAGTTCATTGATGAGGTCTTCGCACTTCGTCCCCTGGCCGACCTTCCGGCGGAGCGCGAGGGGCGCAGGATCGGTGAAGAGCGATACCATCAGTCGAATCTGGGGCCGTTTGACGACCTCACCGCGCACGTCACCGACCTCCTGGGGGCATTCGACCCGGCCCGCCTGACCGGTGCGGCGCGCGCGCTTCCCGCGTGGTACGTCCGCATTCCGGAGCAGAGGGTGCGGGTGCTGCCACAGGCAAGCGGCTACGGGTGGCGGCAGATCGGCGTGGAGCCCGTCGACTACCGCAAGGGGATCCCCAACAACGTCCCGCCTGACTTCAACCCCCGCCCGGTCACGGAACCTTCCTCCGGCGGATAGGGGGACATCTCCTGCGGGGAGGGGACGTCGCTTGCGGGGACGTCGCTTGCGGGGACGTTGCCGGCGGGACGTCCCCCGCATTGCCGCCGCTTGCGGGGACGTCTCGCCTGGGCGCTCGCCGTAGGACGCAGGCGTTACTGTGCGTCGGGGTCGGGCGGCGGCGTGAAGCGAAAACTGTCAGACATGCGCGTGAACGTCCCGAGCAGATGCTCGAAGCGCTGCTTGTCCGCACCACACGTCACGGAGTAGGCGACCCCGTGTTCGACGAAGTAGGTTGACAGAAAGCGGATGGTCCCACGCTGGTACTTCACGATCCAGTCGATGCGCTCGGCCTGTTTGCCGCCGACCGTCAATGCGTGGGTGCTCACGACGCGCGCGTGGATCTGCTGGAGCTGGTGGACCACTGTGTCGACGTAGCCGCCGAGGGCGAGGAATGAGTTGATGGGCGTGGCCACGACCGTGACCGAGGCCGGATAGGATCCTTTTTTTGGGGAAGGTTCGGTGACACTGAAAAGGGCGTCCACGGGGAGCATGCTCGCGCTGGCCTTCCAGCCCGGCGCGGGGACCAGGCTCGTGCCTGCAACCCCGATTCTGTGCTGGGCGCGTGCTGGCATCAGTGCGGCTCCCATCAGGAGCACGACCAGAAGTGCGTGGCGAAAAAAGGAGGTTCGAACGTTCAACATGACTCGGGGCTATTCGTTCTCCGCACGGCTGCTTCCTTGCGCTTCGGGCGCGGAAGTGGCCACCGCGCGCGCGGTTCTTTGCTCGGATCGCGAGGAAGTGCTGCGCGCCGGGTGGAAGCAGGCACACATGGGCATGAAATTCTTTCTCTTCATGGGTCACGTCATTCCGAGCTTTCTGTACGTGGCGCTCATCTGTCTTGACGTTCCCCTGATCGTCTGGGTGTTTCACAAGATGTTTGGCTCGTGGTCAGACTTTGTGGAAGCCTTCTGTCAGTCGGCCATGGCCCGCAACACCTGGTTTGGAGACCCGGAACTCTACAACCGAGAGGTCGCCGGGTTCCTGGTGGAGGGCTTCTTCGTGTTCCTGATTGCCCTCTTTATCGGAGAGTACGTTCTCCTTTTCGGCAATCACGTGCACTAGCTCTCGCTGACCGACCGAAGTGCCGGCAGACTGAACTGCCGGCCGACCGCGGTCAGTGCATGGCCACCGAGTCTCCTCCCGTGTGGCGACCCGGTCCAAGAAGCATCACGAACGGGATGCACGCGAGTGCAAGCATACCCATCAGGTTGAACACGTCAACGAAAGCCATGGCGCCAGCCTGCTGCTGTACG
>JAJXVI010000100.1 GCA_021782195.1 bacterium
CAAGATCGCCGAGCAGATCGAGCGCCTTGTGCGCCGCCAGTTCATCCTGAAGCCGAAGTGGCGATGAGTAGCCATCCGGCCGGACCACAAGGGCATTCTCAAGGCTGCCACCGCGCGCCAGACCGGCTGCAAGCAGCGCCTCAACCTCTTCCAGATAACAGAAAGTTCGTGCCGGCGCGATCGCCTTTCGGAACACGTCCGGCGAAACATCCAGCGACACAATCTGCTGACCGGCCACCGGATGCTCGGTAATCGAAGCGACCGTAAGTTGCAGACGCTCGGATGGAAGAGCGAGCAGCGTCGTCAGCTGCGCACTCCACAGCACGGGCGACGAGACGCGCAGATACTCGGCCCTGGCCTCCTGGGCAACGCGTCCGACCGCGTCGAGTTCCGACAGCCAGTGTAGCGCGCTGCCGTCGAGAATGGGCATCTCCTCGGCGTCGGTCAGGATCTCAACGTTGTCGATCTCAAGACCGGAGCACGCTGATAGCAGATGCTCGACGGTCCTGACACGAACCTCCCCCTGTGCAAGGACGGTGCACCGCCCACCAGAGGAGGCAAGCGCAGATGGAGCCACCCGCACCGCAGGCGCAGCCTCAAGGTCCACGCGACGAAAAACGATGCCGTGACCGACGGGTGCGGGTCTGAGCACGACACAGGCGTGCTGACCGGAGTGCACACCCACTCCAGAAACCTTGACCTCGCCGGCAAGCGTATGCTGGAACAACTCAGGAGTCACCGTTGACACGTCCTGTCTCCTGCTGCGTGGATTCGATAACCAGGCGCGCGGGATAGTGGGAGCCAGCCTGTGGCAACGTCACAATCTCCACCTGACGACTCTGCCCGGGCGCCAGTTCAACCGAACCGATGCGTCCACGTGCCGGTGGCTTCAGGCAGTTTGTCTGCACAACCTTCCCTTCGAACAGGAAACTACCAAGTGCCACCCCGTTCAGAGGCTGAAAATAGATGGTCACTCGTTGAGGCTGATCCGTGGGATTCTCCAGGTCCAGGTGCACCGAGTAGAGCACCCCATAGTTCCCCGTGTTCGGTTCACCGCTGGCCGGATCGATGAGCCAGGGCGCCTTGCCGAACGCAATGTCATCGGGACGAGCACTTCCGACAACGTACTTGCTGTCGAGTTCAATGTCGGGTGTCGCAAAAACTCCGCGAGGATGAATCCGAAACGGATTGAACGGCGCGTTGAAGGTCTTCACGATCTGACCCACGCGACTCGGATCGGCGCTGGTTTCCACCGTCACCTGCACGCTGCGCCCTTGCATCAACTGCAAGTGCGCAAGTCCGCTCACGACCTGCCCGTGAGGCACGCGATACTGCCCAAGACACCACGTGCTGTGCGGAGGCAGGGTCAGGATCAGGCCATCATCGTGCGCGAGACAGTCAAGAAACCGTGCATTGCAGCAGTGGCCGACATACAGTTCCTGGCGTGCTGGACCCCCGTCGGCCGCGATCACGTGGAGGCGAGCCGGCTGGTCGGCTGTGTTTGTCACGTTCACCCACAGATACTGCGTGGTCGGAAGAGCATTCTGGTGAGAGAACAGCAGGCGGGTCGCCTGCCCGAGATGGAACTTCGAACTGAACAGCACGCCCTCACCGTAGATACGCTCGGGGCGGTTGCTCACCATCAACAGACTCGGCGAGGCAAGCTCGAACACTTCGTCCTTGAGGGTGACCAGAACGGTACGCGTGACAGTAAGATAGTCCGGGCCCGCAATGGTCACCGTCACGGGAACGGTCGTCGACGTGCCTGGTGACAGCGATGTCACCGGATAGGCACCCGGAGCAATGGACGCGCCAGCACCCGCCTCAATCTGCAAGTTCCCGCGAACCGCAAGCATCACGGCCTCGTCTAACAGATCCCGCTCGGCCGGGGCTCCGGTAATGCTCTGGTAGACGTGCTGGGGAATGGAGCCAGCTGGCTTCTTGACGGCTACCGGTACCGTCACCGTCTGCCCGTCGCGCGTCACTACGAGCGTATACTGCCCCAGTGCGGTTCCAACAACGGTAAGCACATCACCCGAGAGGGTCGCTCTGACCCCCTCACCCCCACCCACCTCGACCTGCGGGACCGCCGAAGAGACCCCTCCGATCCTCAGGTCTCGCGATGCCCCGATGGCAAGCACCACGTGGTCAGGCAAGACCGTCAGCATGGCCGCACGAACGGCACGTCGCAGGTTGGTGACCCAACGGACCGCGAGATCGTGCTCGGACGACTGATTAGCACGTGCTGACGCGGCGTCGACCGTGCATACTGGAAGCGTCCCCCAGACGACCGTCCACATCCCCTTCTTCTTCACGGCAACGATGCTGCTTGCCGGATACCGACGACGCAGCGCAGCGTTCACCATGCTTTGAACAAGTGCTGCCCGTTGATTCGCATTCACCTTGGGATTGTTCGCAAAGCGCATCACGATCTGGTTTCCGACCATCACTGTCGGGCGAGCGCACGCCGTACACACGCATCCCACAAGCAGGAGTACCGCGATGCCAGATACATCCCACAGGCGGCGAAGGTTCACGGTGTGCCCTCCGAGTCAAGGGCATGCTCCAGACGGTCTAGCCTGGCCGTCAACGACACCAGTCCGTCAATCTGTTCGAGCAACCACAGATGCTCTTCTCTCGGCCGCACAGGATAGCCGTCGACCTGGATTCCCGCAGGAACGCTCTTGGTAAAACCAGTGCGCCTTCCAGCAACCACACCGGAGCCGACTCGCACGTGCGGGATGGTCCCGACCTGATCTCCGAGCGTGACATCGTCACCGAACACGCAACTCCCGGCCACACCGGCCTGCGCCCCGATGACGCAACGACTGCCAAACCGCACGTTGTGGCCTATCTGCACCAACGGCCCGACCCTGGTCGCCTGACCCAGGACGGTCTCACCCGTGGTCGCACGATCCACACAAGCGCCCGCACCGATGACAACGTCATCCCCCAGCACGACGGTCCCAACCTGCGGGATCTTGTGATGGACGCCCCCACTTTCCACAAAGCCGAACCCGTCTGCTCCCAGCACCGCCGAAGGGCCGATGCTCACGCGATGGCCCAGTCTCGATCCAGCAAGAATCACGCACCCGTGACCAAGTTCACAGGCCGAACCTGTTTCGACGTCGTCACCGATACACACACCCGCATGCACCGTCGTTCCTGCACCAATAGAAACGCGGTCCCCTATCACACACCCGGGGCCCAGCACCACTCCATCGGCAAGCACGACGTCTTCTCCGAGCACTACCGAAGGATGAACCGACGTATGCAAGGACGAGTCACGCGAAAGCTCGCTCCCGATTTTCTCTCCGCCAGCGTGCACAGACAACGACTCAGTCCACCAGTTTCCCGGTTTCGTGCAACTGCAAAATGACGTCAGTCGTGATATCCACAGCCATCTGTTCGCTCACGGGATACCACGGTGCATTGAGGAGAACAATGTCGATCTTCTTGTCCCTGGCAACGGCCGACGCCGCCGTACGCACCTCGTCGGTCACCTGGTCGACAAACCTGCGCTGGGTATCATCCCACTTCTGTACTGACTGCGCCAGCGCTTCCTTGTTCTTTTCATTCATGAGGTATTTTTTAATGGCGAGCGGGTTGCCACCCATGTCACGAAAAAGATGCTGGCGCTCACTTACAAACTGCTCACTGTAGCGCTGGTATTCCGGCAGCTTCGGAAGAATCCGGTCAAGATTGACGATCCCGACGCGTAGTAGACGTGGCTGCTGGGCCTGCCTGGAACATCCCGGGCCAAGAATGCATACGGCTGCCAGCAGAACCAGCACCGTTCCCTTGATCCTGTTCAACTCTCTCTGCTCCCTTTGGCGCGGCGAGTACCGCCGCTTCCGGATTGTGGCGAGCTCGCCGCAGTGATCAATGCGCCGCCGGCGAAGAGACGATACCACCGCTCGCGGCCAGTTGCTTGAGCACCAGGTCGGTCAGATCGCGACAACCAATATTCACGCCGTAGCCACCCACAACAAGTGGAATCTGCTGCTGCGCTGCCAACGACTTCACGCTCGCTCTGATCTGCGCAACGATCCCCTCGTAGACACCTTTTCGGCGAGCCTTCAACTCATCGAGCTGGGTCTTGAGCACAGCCTGACGCTTCTGATCTTCAGCAGAAAGTTTGCCCTGTGCTTTGACAACTTCCTGAATAATCCTCTGCTTCTCGTCCTGCAGTTTATGCGTCATCGCAACCTGCTCGTCTCGCAAACGCTGTTGAGCCGCATCAGAAGCAGCTTTCAACTCGCCGACGAGCGCGGCCTTGCGTGCATCAAACTGCTGCTTGAGCATAGCCTCACGTGCCTGCATCTTACGATTCAGATCAGACACCGCCACCGCGGACGGTGCGCCACCAAGACGCCCGACGAGCTCGCGCTCATGAGCGGCCATCTTCTGCCGGACTTCCGCAGAAAGCTGAGCCTGGTACGCACTGAGATTGGCCCGTACCTTTTTCATCTGAGCCGTTCTCACGGCCTCGAACTTGACCATCTCCTGTGCACGGGCGCGTTCTCGCTCGGCTTCTTCCTGGTCGTTAATGGCCTGCAACTGCGCCTGCAACTTCTTGCGGGCGTCGTCCGTGGGGGCCGTCTGGGCATCCAGCTGCAACTGCACCTTCTGTGCGGCGTCAGCGTGCACGACGGTGTCGGTCTGGCGCTGGATTCGCGCCTCCATTTTGCTGCGCTCGCCTGCAAGCACGCCATCAACCTGCTGCTGCAACTCCAATTGACGCACCTTCAGCTGACTCGCAGCAGCCAGGAGAAGACGCTGCTGGTAACGCGCCATTTCGGCCTGCAGATCCTTGCGCATCGCTGGTGGCGCAGGCTCGGGCCCCGCGCCACCGGCCTGTGCCACGAGTTGACGCTGGTAGGCCTCCAACTGTTGCTTGACCGATTGGGCCTCATCCGCCAGTGCAGACTCCACCGATTGCTTTCGAGCAGCCATCTGCGCCTGCACTGCGGCAAGATCGCGGGCAAACTGACCCTGCAAAGCTTTCTGAACAGCTCCCAGGCGCCGCTTGATCTCCGCAACCTGCACGGATGGGTCCATCCCCATGCTGTTCATCTCGGAGTCGACGTAGCCAATTTCTCGATCAATCTCCTGCAACTTCGCGCTGTCAGGATGCGCGGCTACGAGACGATCCATATCCACCACACCCATATGCGCGAGCACGTCAACCGGTGGAGTCGCAGCCTGACGCTTGTGCGCAAGAATGCGTCCTCCCCAGTAGACCGTTGCCGCAATGACGGCAGCGCCCAGCAAGGGGGGCACGATGCGTGACCAACGTTGGAATGCCATGAGAGACCTCCTAGCTCGCCGGGTCGACCAGTTTCTTGATCACGTCGTCGGTCAGGTTCTGGCCTCCCCACATGATGTGGCGGCTGTTCAGCACGAGACTGAGTCCCTTCTGGCGCGCAACCTGGGTGATAACCTGCTTGACACGCTCCTCGACGGGCTTCATGAGTGCGGCCTCACGCTGCTGGAAGGCAACCACCATCGCCTGGCGCATCTGCTCCTGCACCGATGGACTCTTCCCCTGAGCCTCCTTCTGGAGACGTGCGGCCATCTGCTGGTACTCGACGAGAATCTGCGCCTGTGCGTCTTTGAAGATACGCAGGTCGGCAACTGCATCCTGGTCGACATACCCGATCGTGGAATTTCCGTCTGCGCTCATCGGAAGTTTTGAGAGATCCGCGTCCTGCAGCGACTCAAACTCCTTCTTGACCGCGTCGGTGATGTCGACCACCCCCGTCACGACGATGCGCTTGTCGAGCACCACGCGATAATGATTCTTTTGCGCCAGGATTGCAATCGCCGCAGTCACGCGCCGATACAGTGGTGTGACGCGGCGTCTCTGCTCCTGCTGGAGCTTGTCCCGCATCTGCTCTCGAAGGCGCTCGGCATCCTGGTCGTCGAGCTTCTTCGCCTGAATTGTTGCGACAAGTTCCTTTTTCATCTTGTCGCTCAAGTCATCAAGCTCTTTCTTGACCTTGGTGAACTCAGGGAGAGCATAGATGGCCTCGGAGTCAATCATTGCGACCTGCGCTGCCGGACCGCCGCTCTCAGTGACGGACCGATGCTGCAGAAACAGGATGACCCCCACCGCAACAACCGCCAGCGCCAGCACGGCCAGAAGTCCACGAAGCATCTCTCGTGGGCCGCCACCCTCGTTCTTGTCATTTTCAACCATGTGCAATCTTCCCTTTTGAGCCGTCATCACTCACCTGCACAGCGGTTCCCTTTTGAGGCAACCAGGTGCAGGCCGAATGACGCGAAGGACTCCAGTTTGATTTGGGACTATACCTTATTCAGAAATGTTTCGCAAGACCTCTACGACGGTTTTCCGTAACATCGCGGTCAGGTGACGTCTCTATTTCAGTTCTGGAACGTCACCCGTTGGTCCCGACCATCCCGGAAACCGGTCCCCAACTGACGCGCGTGCAAACCTGACCACAGTCCGGACAGGCGACCAGTCGCCGGTTTGATCTTGGCCCCTCACACAGCCTCACCGGCACTGTCGCGAAAGTCTGGTGCGTGCCCACGTGGCGTGGATACGTTCCGCTCGCTCCCACCGTGAACCTGGGACTCGACGGGGCGTTCGAGAGGCATCGGACGGTGGCAGTGCACCCTCCGCATCCCGCAGACCGACCGAAAAGATTCCTTTGAACCATTGCTTCGGGGGAAACAGGAACCACGGGAAAAGTCGCACTGACCACACTTTGGAAGCGGAATCGGTCTGCCCCTCAACACCGGTTGCGCTGCGGAGCAGACCGAGCAGTGAGCGTCGTTCTCGGCCGAATCCCTAGAAAGACTGACCGAGTCCGATTGTGGTTCGAGAACCGCGATCACCGATCGCATAGTCGATGCGGATCACGCCAAGGCCGAGACTGGGAAATACGAGACGCAGACCGACTCCGACGTCCTTGTAGAGTCTGAAGGCCGTGTTGGTTCCGTTGTAATCCCACGCATCGCCAGCGTCGCAGAAAAACGCACCGTTCAAGAGCTTCAACTTTGCGATAGGGAAGCGATACTCGGCATTGACAAGCAGGAACTTGCCGCCTACGAACGAGTTGTCCTGATAGGCACGCAACGTGTCCGCGCCGCCCAGGTAGAAGATCTCGTTGATCGGAAGAGCACCAAAGCCAAAACCGCCCCACGCACGAAATGCCAGGGTGTTTCGGCTCATGGGCATGTAGTGGCGAACTTCAAACTGATACTTCGTGAAGTTGAAATTTCCACCAAGGATTCCGCCCGACATCGCCATTCCGACGTTGGCATAGGTTCCACGATGTGGATTGAACAGGTCGTCGCGAGTGTCATACAGGAGGTTCAGAGCGGCTGAGTCCTCGGTGCCCACACCAAGTCCAATGGGCGTGAACTGGGAGTCAGCAGCTTCCCTGATCGACAGGTAATCTCTCTTGATGCTGAAGAACGCGCGCACATCATCGCTGAGGTAGCGACCGAAAGTCAGCGCCACCCCGGTCTCGACGTCGTTGTAGAGTGCATAGTTGGAGGCAGAACCCGACGTGACCACGACGGGTTGCTGCAATTCGTAGTATCCTGTGTGGTAAAAGGTCAGTCCAACGGAGTCCTGCTGGTCATCGAGAACGGGGTCAAAATAGGAGGCTCCATACG
>JAJXVI010000101.1:0-4426 GCA_021782195.1 bacterium
TTTCGTGCCGATCAGGGAGAGCGACTTGAGGCCCTTCATCTCTTTCAGGGTGTCGAGCCCCTTATCGGTGATCTGGGTCTTGCTGAGCGCGAGCACCTTGAGGTTGCTCAGCCCCTTGAGATGGGCAAGCCCCGCGTCGCCGACCTTGGTGCCGGTCAGAAAGAGCATGTTCAAGTTGGTAAGAGGCTTGAGACCTTCCAGCCCGGCATCGGTCACTTGCGGGCTCATGAGGGTCAGCGAGTTCAGGCCCGGCAGTTCCTTCAGCGCGCGCCGATGGGCGGCTTCGAGCGGGTCGGCCGACGCGTCCTCATCGTCGCTGCTGTGCGCGGCGGGCACGTCGCCACCCAGGAGCTCGGCCAGCGCGGTGGCCATCCAGCCGCGCGGGTCGGCCTTCCAGCCAGGAGGGGCTTCGAGGCGCAGCACGGGCTCTGATTGAGGCGTCGGAGGGGCCACGTATCCGAGACGGATGGTGGTCTGGCGCCGTGCGTTCGGAAGCGTGTCGATCTTCCAGCCTACACGCTGCAGGGCGTCGTGGTCGAGATCCACGCGCAGCTCTGACGGCACGGCGAGCACGTCGGTCGTCGGACTTCCCGTGATCTTGCGGCGTGCGCGATAGGCCAGGATCTGTGCCAGTGCCTGGAGGAGCAGCGCCATACGCGGCGCGAGATCTCGAGGGACGTACTGGCACTCGATGGCGGGGAGCTGGAACTTGCGCATGCCGCGCACGGTCAGGTGGGCGCGGCCTTCACGCTGCGGGACGGCAAGCACCTGCACGTAGTCGTCAATGCGGATTCCGGTGTGCAGGCGCCTGGAGTAGGTGTCAAGCCCCAGGAGGCGCGGGACGTCGCGGTCCATGACCACCGCCGCGTATTGCAGTGCGGTGGAGCGTGCCATGCCCAGCACGTACCAGAGAGCCAGGCGCGGCTCTCCATGATCGGTGCTGCCCACGAAGATTTCGTGGGTGGCGCGGGCGAGCCGCCCTTCCTCCACTTCGCCGCCGCCGGCCTCTCGGAGGCTGGCAAGCGGTGGTGGCGCGACGGTTCCGACGGGGACGATGCGGATCGCGGGACGATGCTGCTCGGTCCAGCGCTGGAGCGAGGAGCGGAAGGGGTCGTCGCAGTGACGCGCCAACCAGTCGTAGAAGACGCGGCGCAGGATGTCGGCCGTGGGGAGCGTGGGACCCGGGCTGCACCAGACCGACAGGGAGTACGGGTGGTCGGCACGGATGGAAATGTGGATTGGACTGCCCATGAGCGCGAACTTCCAGGTGCGGGGGCGCGGATCCTTGTGCAGTCCCCGGTTTGGATGCGGTCCATTGGTGGCGTTTGCTTCGTGGATGTCGCGAACGCCTCTCACGCGCCGGCCGGTCGGCGCGCCGAGCGCTGCGGGGACGTCCCCGGTGAACGTCCGCGCACGAGGAGGGCGATCGTGGGATGCTGTCGCGCCGAGCGCTGCGGGGGGACGTCCCCGGTGAACGTCCGCGCACGAGGAGGGCTTCGCGCGATAGACGGGGAACCCCACAGCGCGCCACGCCGGCAGCCTCCACGGAAGGACCTGCATCCCCGCTTCCCTGCGGAATCTCGTCTGTGCCATGACCAACGTTCACAAGACCCCCAAGAAACTGCTCACCCCCTCTTTCATTCGCGACGTCGATCGATGGGTGGGGATACCGGTCTGCTTTCTCCTGACTGCGTTCCGTTCTCTGGTCCGCCGTCTGCGCGGGGGGCGTGAACGCGTGCGCGGTCCGCTCGACCGGATTCTTTTCATCAAGATGACCGAGCTGGGAGCCACCGTGCTGGCCTGGCCTGCCATCAAGCGTGCCATCGAGATGGTGGGACGACAGAATGTGTACTTCTGGGTCTTCGAGGAGAACCGCGCCATCCTGGAACTGATGGACATCATTCCGCAGGAGAATATCATCTCGGTGCGCACCGACCGTCCGATGCAGTTCCTGACCGACGTCGTGCGCTCGATCGTGCGGATACGCAGCTTGCGCATCGACGCCACGGTCGACCTCGAATTCTTTGCGCGCGCCTCGGCCATCTTCGCCTATCTGTGCGGGGCGCGTCGGAGAGCCGGCCTGCATCCTTTTACGAACGAGGGGCCCTACCGAGGCGACCTGATGACGCATCGCGTGGCGTACAATGCGTACGTCCACACGTCGGTGATGTCGGCCATGCTGGTTGGCGCCCTGCTCGAGGATCCAGCCGACCTTCCGCTCCTCAAGCGGGTGCCGCCTCAGCACGACGGGGCTGTACCCGCCTTCGTGCCCTCCTCCGACGATAATGTGGCCGTGGAGAAGCTCCTGGCCGAGCGCGGGGTGACGCGGAGCCAGCCGATTGTGCTGCTCAATCCGAACGCGAGCGACATGTTGCCGCTTCGCAAGTGGCCGACCGAGCGTTTCGTCGACCTCGCGCGAGAGATTCTCACGCATCACGCGGAGGTGACCGTGGTATTCACGGGCGCGCCATCGGAGGCGCCCAGGGCGGAGGAGCTCTGCAAGGCCGTCGCGTCGCCGCGCGCGGTGTCGATGGCGGGTGCGACCTCGATGCGCACGCTGCTGGCGCTCTACCATCGCGCGTCGGTGCTGGTGACCAACGACAGCGGGCCGGCGCATTTTGCCGCGATGACCGACGTGCACACGGTAGCCCTGTTCGGTCCCGAAACGCCGCTGCTGTATGCTCCGATGGGAAGACGCGTGACCGTTGTGTGGGCGGGCCTGGCCTGCAGTCCGTGCGTCAATGTGTTCAATCACCGTTTCTCGCCGTGCGCCAACAACACGTGCATGCAGGCGATCACGGTCGATCGCGTGTACGGTGAGGTGTGCAATGCGCTGGGCCGGTCGGTGGTGACGCAGCGCGCCTGAGCCTTTCGGCGCTGTCTGGGGAAGCGAGGTTCGGAGGAAGCCACCATCAACGCAAGTTCGCTGCTGTTGCGCTTTGAGGAACGGTTTGTCGAGAACCCGTCGTATCTCGCGGTCGTGGTGCGCTGGATCACGTGCGCGGTCGCGGCCGTCGTCGTGGCGTTCGGCGCAGCTCCTGCCGAGAATCTTCGCGATGCGCGGGTGGCGCTTGTGCTGGTGGTGGCATGGTGCGCGTACCTGACGCTGCGCCTGTTCGCGCCGGAAGCCCGCGCGGGCGCGGACGGCGCGGGCGCGGACGGGGGAAGCGTGGCGGGGGCGGCCCTGGACATCGCGTTTTCCTGCTGGATTCTGTATCTCACGGGGGGGTTCCGAAGTCCGTTCTACGAGTTTGCCCTGACCTCGGTGATTGCCCCTTCGTTGCGCTTCCAGCCCCTGGGTGCACTGGCCGCCGCCGCTGCTTTCTGTGGTGGATTCTTTGTTGCGGTGGGTGCGAGCGGCCCGGGCATCGGGGCGGTTGTGCGTGAGGGACGCCTTGACGGCACGCTCTTCTCCTCCTTTCTCAACCCCTTCACCGTCAGTGTGTTCTGTGCGCTGCTGAGGCGGGTCGTGGAGCGTTTGCGTGCGGCCCGGGAACGGGTGCGCACACTGGCTGCGCTCGAGGAGCGAGGACGCATTGCCCGCGAGATTCACGATGGCGTGGCGCAGCGCGTGTTCATGGTGAACCTTGGGCTCGAGACGTGCGCGGAGCTGCTTGCGCGCGCGGAGGAGCCCCGAGTTCGCGTGGCCCCCGCTCCCGCGGACCCGTCACGCGACGGAGAGCAGCTTCGAGCGCTGGCGGCGTTGCGTGAGCGCCTGGACACGCTGCTCAAGGTTGCCAAGCAGACGCTTCTTGAAGTACGCCAGTATATCTTCGACGTCAAGCCGCTGCTGGAGGGGGAGTCGACGTTGGGTGAGAGCCTTCGGCGCCAGTTGCGCGAGTTTGCCGCGGTCAGCGGGATGCACGCGTACCTCTCGATCGACGGCCAGGTGGTCGCCCTGGACGTCTCGTGTGACGCGGGTCTCTCCGGCGGTGGCGGACAGGGGACGGATCCCGGGGGACGGGCGCTGCCACTGGCGGTTCGTACCGCGCTGTTTCGGGTCGTGCAGGAGGCGTCGGCCAACGCTTTCAAGCACGCGCGGGCCTCTCGTGTGGACGTGACCCTGGCCCAGACTGCTTCGGGAGTGTTGCTGACCGTGAGGGACGACGGTCACGGCTTCGAGCTTTCAGGGGCGGATGGTGTGAGCGGACGCGGATTGCGCGGAATGCGTCAGCGGGCAGAAGACGTTGGAGGGATCTTCCACGTGGACTCGGTTTGCGACGAGGGGACAACCGTCTCAGTCAGCGTTCCGATCCCCGCGCTGCGTGCGTGAGGACGCGCGCAGGCGTCCGCGCGCCAGGCGGCGGTGCCGTCCGCGTCCGCGTCCGCGGGGGACGCTCGCAAGGGGACGGTGCGTTTTTGTGAACGACGGGAAAGGAGCAAAGGTGCGGTGGAAACTTCGGTAAGGGTGATGATCGTGGACGAC
>JAJXVI010000101.1:4436-7599 GCA_021782195.1 bacterium
GCGAACCGCGCTTGACATCGAGGACGGCATCGAGGTGGTGGGGGAGGCGTCCGACGGGGATGCGGCCCTCGTGGTGTGTGAGCGTCTGCGTCCCGACGTGGTGTTGCTGGATGTGGTGATGCCTGGGACCGATGGCATCACGGTCTGTCGCGAACTTCGGGGCATGGAACCGGCGCCCGTGGTGCTGATGCTTACGTCGTATGGCGACGAGCAGGCCGTGGCGTCCTCGGTCCTGGCGGGTGCAAGCGGGTATCTGCTCAAGAATGTGTCGCGCCAGACGATTGTGGACGCGATTCGGAGAGCCTGGGGCGGGGAGCGGTTGATCGACCCGGTGGCGGCGGACCGGGTGGCAACGGGCCTGATGCGGGCGGGAGAGGAGGGTCCGGACCCTCTCACGGCACGGGAAAACGAGGTTCTGGCGCGCGTGGCGCGTGGCCTGACCAATCGCCAGATTGCCGCGGAGCTCTGTATCAGCGAGAAGACGGCGCGCAATCACTTGAGCCGCATTCTTGACAAGTTGAGCATGGAGCGACGCAGTCAGGCGGCGGCCTATGCGGTCCGCAAGGGCCTCGTCGACCCGATGCGCTGAGCTTTTCGCCCGTTGCGTTGGGGGCGATCCGTGCTGATACCGAATAATATCTCAGTTCATGGCGCGTGAACTGGGATATTATTCGGTATCACGTGCGCGCGTCCTTGGATTGGGCGAACGGTTCGGCATCTGCCGAGAGGAGCGCAATCAGATCGTCGACTGACAGACGGATGGCGCTATCAGTTCCCTCGAGGAGACTGTCGGCAAGGTCACGTTTGCGGTGATGAAGGTCGACGATGCGCTCCTCGACGGTATCCTTCGCGACCAGGCGGTAGATGGTCACGGGGCGCTGCTGTCCGATGCGGTATGCCCGATCCGACGCCTGATCCTCGACCGCGGGGTTCCACCACGGGTCGAGATGGATGACGTAGTCGGCCGCGGTCAGGTTGAGGCCGGTCCCGCCGGCGCGCAGACTGATGAGGAAGACGTCGCCTTCGCCGCGCTGGAAGGCCGCGACGCGCGCCTCTCGTTCCTTCATCGAAGTCGCTCCGTCGAGGTACTGATAGCGAACCCCACGCTTGTCTAGGCGCTCGCGGACCACCGCAAGATGATCCACAAACTGACTGAATACGAGCGCCTTGTGGCGGTTCTCCAACAATTCGTCAAGCAGTTCGGTGAAAACGTCGAGCTTGCTGGAGGTCAGGGCCGCGTCGTTTCCCATGACCAGGCGAGGATGGCAGCAGGCTCGTCGCAGCCGCATCAGATCTGCCAGGATGCTCATGCGCTGGGGCTCATCCTCGTTGGCGATGCTCTGCAACGCGTTACGCCGTATCGTTTCGTAGATCGCTCGCTCGTTGTCCGAGAGCTCCACCTGCAAGACGATCTCCGTTCTGGAGGGCAGTTCCTCAAGCACCTGCGTTTTCGTCCTCCGCAAAATGAAGGGACTGATGCGCCGCTTGAGCTGCTTGCGCGTGGCCGCGTCACCCTGCTCGATGGGTCCGGCAAAGCGCGTTTCGAACTGCTCACGCGAGCCGAGGAGCCCCGGATTGAGGAAGCGGAAGAGGTTCCACAGTTCACCGAGATGGTTTTCGACGGGCGTGCCCGTGGTGATGACACGGCAGTCGGCGTGGAGCTTCATGGCCGCGCGCGATCGCCGGGTGGTCGCGTTCTTGATGGCCTGTGCTTCGTCGAGAACGGCTGTGTGCCACGAGACCGCGGTGAGCGCTTTCTCATCCTGCACAAGCAGCGCATAACTTGTTACGACGACGTCGAAGGGGCCCAGATCGCCGAGGGTGCGCGCTGCGCCGGCGTGTAGTCGCATCCGCAGCGTCGGGGCGAATCGACGTGTCTCAGCAAGCCAGTTGGCGCATACAGAGGTGGGCGCCAGCACCAGGGCGGGTCCGCCGGGCGCACGGCGAAGCAGCAATGCGAGCGCCTGCAGGGTCTTGCCGACGCCCATGTCGTCGGCGAGGCAGGCCCCGGCGCCCCAGTCGGCGAGCCGCGCCAGCCAGCGGAAGCCAGTGGCCTGGTAGTCACGAAGGTCGGCCTGAAGCGTTGTTGGGATCTCGGCGTCGGGGCCGGACGCAAACCGCTGGAGGTGCGTCTTCCAGCTGCGATCGGCCCTTGTGGACGCGCCGTCGAGGGCATCGTTGACCAGCGGAGCGACGACTGGATGGATACGCAGTTCCTTCCCGTGTGGATCGACCAGCGCGGCCAGGTCCGAAAGGCGCCGTTCGAACTCACCGGTGAGCGCCAGAAACTCGCCTTCGCCCAGCGCGACGAACCGTCCCTGACGGCGCACGATCAGCTCCTCGAGCGCCAGCACGCGCGACGCGTCGACAGGAACGTCCCCGCCCACTGTGAACCAGTCGCCCTGTCTCGCCACGCGTACGGAACAATCGCGCCACTCGAGCGTGCGTGCCAGCTTGAAGCGAACCCCCTCCGGCCAGTGGACTGTGGCGTCGGTCTCACCCAGGGCCGCAAGGAATTCCAGGCAATCTGCGGGCGCAACCATATCCCAGGTGAAGTCGGAGATCTGGGAACAGGCGTCACGTAGTGCCTCCCAACGCGCCTTCTCGGCCGACAGATCGCGTCGGAGCTGCCGTGGCTTTCCTCCGACATCTCCCATCAGCGTCGAGGGTCCCACGCCAGGCGAGTAGAGGGGACCGGCATCGCCGCAAGGTCGCACGGCGACGCGCCCCTTCAGTCCCTCCCCGAGGGGTGTGAGGAAGACGTGAAGACGCCCGTCGGCGGCGACTTCCTCGAGGGTGGAGTCGACCTCGTCGGTGGCGATGGTGATCCTTGTAGCGAGTGCGGAAAGGAGGTCGCGCACCCGACTCCGTGCCGAGCCTGGGACGTGGCAGCTCTCTCCGAGGATGCGAGCCAGGCGAAGGTCGTTCTCGCGGTATTCGACGAAACGCAAGACGTTGCCCTCGCGCTGCACGTCGACTGCAGATCTGGGCAGACAGGCCGGCTCCAGGCGCAGTGTGAGGGTTTCACCGCGCTGCTCGACGCGCAGCACGGGATGGGTCTTGACTGCCTCGAGGCGCGTCTCGGGGCAGGCCTCGTCGAAGAGCAGAGGGTGTCCGATGAGGTGCGGTACCGACTTCTGCCAGTCGATCAAATAGTCGGTTG
>JAJXVI010000102.1 GCA_021782195.1 bacterium
ATTCCTCTATTGGCTACGGTGGGCTCGATTCGTGTCGGTTTCCCGTCCTGTAGACAGGGTTCCCGGGCATTTCTTGCGCGTAGGAGGATCCCGCGGGTCTGCCGTATTTTTTTGGCGCAAGGAGTGGTGAAAGGAGATGCCGGTGCAACGAATCGCAATGCTACTGTCCCGTGAGTGCCACGCCGGGCTTGTGGACCAGGAGAGTCGCCGTGCAGGAGGTTTTCCATCCGGCACGTCAGGTCGGTTTCTGACGTGGGCTTGAACGAGGGCGCCACGGGTACGGCTTCTTGCGTGGGCATTGCCGTCCGAAGTGGCCACGCGGAGGCCGATGCTGCCGCCGCACTTCTGTCACGTCTGCTGGCCGGTCGCGGCGTGAAGGGCATCCCCTATGATGAAGTGACACGCGGAGCGGTGTGTGATTTTGTCATGGTCCTGGGCGGGGATGGGACCCTTTTGCAGGTCGCCAACCAGATGGCGCCGCGTCGGATTCCCGTCATTGGTGTCAATTTTGGTCGAGTCGGCTATCTCTGTGAGGTCGACGCCGACCGCCTGTCCGAAGCCGTTGATCGCCTTGTCTGCGGGAATTTCCAGGTCGAGGCGCGCACCATGGTTCGTGCGACTGTGCGTCGCAAAGAACGACCGATGAAAGTGATGGACGCGCTCAACGAGATCCTGATCGGAGGAGCGACTCGCACGCTTACGCTGCACGTGGCCATCAACGGCGTCGACCTGGGCCAGATTCGTGGCGACGGCCTGATAGTCGCCACGCGTACGGGGTCAACGGCGTACAGTTTCAGCGCCGGGGGGTCGATCCTGCTGTTGGACGGTTTTGTGCTGGTGGCTTCGAATGCGGTCCTGGCAACCAGCATCCGAAGCCTGATCCTGCCCACCGATTCGATGATCAGCGTGACCGACCAGTCATGGTCGACGACCCCCTACGTCACTGCGGACGGCCAGCGTGACTACAGGATTCGCAAGGGCGACGTGGTTGAGATTACACGTTCTCCGCTCCACGCGTATATGGTGACGCTTGGACTCTCGTCGCAGGTTCGAAAGCTGGGGCAGGGGTTTGGTTTGCGCCGCAGCGGTGCAGAGAATCCGTCAGGCCCGGACAGGCCCGCCGACGAATCGGGGGCCGGCCTGCCCGTCCGCTACCGTGCTGATGAGATCTCTTGCGAGATCTCATCAGGGTAGTCGTCGGCCATCGTCGCGATCTTCTCGAATCCCGCGTCAGCCACCAGGTGGTCCATCTCGACCTGACTGCGGCACCGCATTCGCCACGGTCGTCCGAGCCGATTCGGCAGTACGTTGGTCACAAAACGCAGGTGTGGGTGCCACGGCTGATTGGTGTACAGCAGCATTCCTTGCGTGCCCATCACCTGAGCGATTGCCTGTAACGAGGTGTGGACAGCTGTGTTGCGAGGAAACATCTCATACAGACCGGATGCGATTGCGATGGATGGGGACACAGGCGCGGCACTGCTCAGCGCTGCAGGGTCGAAGGCATTGGCCCTCACGAAGTGAGCGCCGGGAACGCGCCAGGTGTCTGCAAGGGTGCGAGCGGATGCAAGTGTTGCGTCGTCGATGTCGCACAGCCATGCTTCCACGTCCGGATGCTTGCGCAGAACGTGCAGAACGTGTCGGGCCGACCCGCAGGCAACGTCGAGCACGCGAGGAACCAGTCCCTGTTCTCTGCACATCTGTATCGCCCGCTCCAGGAGTTGCGCGAGGTGCATCTGGCGCACGCGCATCGCACGCCAGCCCGGCGCGTTCAGGTACAGACGGTCCAGCAGACGGCCAATCGGAGTCGCACCGTGGACTTCATTGCAATATGCATAATCGACGCATTCGCCGGAGTCAAAGCCGCGCGAGAGACCGATCCGAATGCCGCCCGAAAGACGCCCCACGGTCTTGAGCAGGAACCGCAGCACGGCGTGGTGCGGACCTCCGCCTGGCCACTCCTCGAGGGTTGTCCAGCTACAGTCTTCGACCCGCCTCAGCGCGGCCTCGTCTGACGATGCCCATTCGAAACAGTTGCTGACAAAATCGCGTACTATCGCCACGGCTTCGTCGCGGGAACTGTCGTGAAGAGGGTCGTGGCGAGCCTTCGGGAGACGATGATGCGACTTATGTGAGCTCGAGAGGCTGCTCGAGAACTTGGCCTGAAGGCCAGGTTCGACGACGCGGTCTCGTTGGGCCGTGAGCACCATGGTCGGAATCGTGATTGCTGCGGCATCGTCGACAACGCGGCGTGCGGCCTCGTGCATTTCCACCAGAAGACGTGCGCTCAACGTGTGCCTCACGAGCGGATCATGTTCATAGAGCGTTGCCTCGCCCGGGTCTCGAGTCAGCATGCGGCCACTCATGAGCGTAGGCAGGGAAATGTCGTCGAAAAAATGCAGCGCAAAGCGCAAGGTCTCGAATGCGAATGGGAGACGCAGTTTCACACGGAAACCCGGCGTAACGAGGATCAGACCCCGTATCGGTGGAGCCAGGTCGTGTATCCAGGTGCATACCACGACCGAAGAGAGTCCGTGCCCCACGACGCAAAGGTTGTGAACCCCGATGGCATGCGTCTGTGCGATGTGGGAGACAAAAGACTCTACGTCTCCCAGCAGGTCTGCGAACCCAAGCGACTTCGCGTCTGCTTTGCCGAGTCTGCTCTCTGTGGAGTTCACTTCGTGCGTGCTCGAGGGAACCATGTTTCTTCCCTGGCCACGCAGGTCGGGTGCGAAAACCGCCGTGTGCGGGGCCGCAAGCGCGTCTGCCAGTGGCGCGACGCGGCCCGAGTGTTCGTGGCCTCGATGGAAGATGATGACGCCCCGCTTGACCTCATCGGGCGGAAGCCAGGCCCGATAGAAGAGCTTCGATCCATCCCACGAGCACCAGGTGGATTCCAGGACATCAGCCATTGCCATCGTCCTCCCTTTCCCTGCGGTTTCGGGCTCCAGGCGGGGAGGCCTGCCGATGCGAACTCTCGCGCGCTTCCACGAGAACAGCGCAGAGAATCGGTGGTCGGTGCGGTGAACCTCAGTACGAACCGATGTCGTTGGCTCTTCCCCGGTTTTCAATCTCCGGGCGTGGTGCATCACCCTCTTGTCTGTAGCGAATCAGGTTATCGCACCCCGGTGTGACAATGGCCCGGACGGGCCCTTCGATGCGGATTCGATTGTGGCTTCCGCTGACGTGCACTTCGCGTGGGTTGCCCCCGATAGTCAGAACGCAGTGGTTTCCCACGACCACGATGATGTTGTTCTCCCCGTAGAAAGTGCCGTGGAGGTGGTCGCCACGCAGTACGCGGTCTGGTCCGGTCACAGTTGGGGCGCCCTGTGTTTCCCACTGACCTCCATTTGTCCTGACGATGAGGGTGGCTCGGCCGTTGGGAGACTTCTCGAGGGTCACCATGACCTCCCACTCGTCGCGGTCGGCGTGCAGAACCCGGCGTGCGGGGGTCACCTGCACGGATCGTACTCGAAATCCCTGTGCACCGAGATCGGAGCGCACCGAGTCGAAGGTGGCGTCCGCGTCCCCGGAAACAATGTACACGCTTTGCGCGATGGTGCGCGACTGAACCGCCACCCCCGGCATCTGGTCGATCCAGGACAGGTCTGGCGGAGGCGAGGCTGTGGCGGTCTGTGCGGCCACGAGCGCGATGAGAATCAGGAGCACGAGGGTACGTAGGTACTGCATGGTGGGTTTTTCGGTTCGGATTCGGCAGGCTCCTGTGACCGAGGGGTTCAGCCTCCGAACACGAATGTTGCAGGAATCGAGCTCTGGCAGCCGGTGCCGGGCACCCCCGTGGTGAGGAGATCCGATGATGGCGAGAATTCTGCTGGTCGAGGACAACGAGATGAACCGCGACATGCTGAGTCGCCGCTTGCAGAAAAAGGGGTATGAAGTGTCAATGGCGGTCGACGGATCACAGGGACTTGCCGCGGCTCACCGAGAGTTGCCCGATCTCATCCTGATGGACATGAGCCTTCCTGAAATCGATGGTTGGGAGGCGATGCGGCGTCTCAAGGCCGCCCAGGATACGCGAGAAATTCCCATCATCGCGTTGACGGCTCACGCGATGCAGGGAGATCGCGAGCGCGCGCTGGAAGCCGGGGCCAACGACTACGACACGAAGCCGATTGAGTTGCCACGCCTGATTGGCAAGATTCAGGCGTTGTTGAAGGAAACTCCCTGAGGGCGCTCTTCTCGCGCGGACTTTCCCGCGTCGTTCGCGCGCCCCGTCCCCTTCCCGCGCCGCCTTCCCCGCGTCGTTCGCGCGCCCCGTCCCCTTCTCGCGCGTTCGCCTCCCGCGTCGTGGCTCCTATCCTTCGGGACGGCGGACGCTCGCCTGGATGCGGCTCAACATTCCTCGCACTTCGCTCAAAAGGTCGTCTCGTTGCTGGGATCCCTTCTGCAATACACGATCGACGTGCCCGTTCAGGCGGGCCCGATCCGCGGTGCTCAAGTCGCGCGCCGTCAGCACGACGACCGGCACGGTGAGTCCGTGTCTGGTGGAGCGGAGTCGGGCGACAAATTCGAAACCGTCCATGACGGGCATCATCAGGTCCAGGAGGATCAGGTCCGGTGGGTTTTCGGCGCAGCGTTCGAGCGCGACGAGTCCGTTTTCTGCGGTTTCGACCAGCCATCCCTCGTTCCCGAGCTGGCGCTTGAGGATTTCACGGATGTCCGCGTCGTCCTCAACGACCAGGAGGCGCGCCGTTCGACCGGTTCCGCGATAGCGCTTCAACAGACGGCTGAGTCGTTCCCGGTCGGGAGGCTTGACGAGGAACTCGGCGGCGCCCAGCACGTAGCCACGCTGCTGATCGTCGAGCATGGTCAGGATGATGACGGGGACATCCGCCAGTTCCGGGTCGGACTTGAGGATCTCCAGGACCTGCCAGCCGTCCATTCCGGGAAGCAGGATGTCGAGGCTGATGACCGTCGGATGCTGTTCCCGCGCGATTTTCAGCCCCTCTTCGCCGCTGGTTGCAACGCGGACCTCGAATCCTTCCTTGCGAAGAAAACGTGAAAGCAAATCGAGCGCGGCCGGGTCATCGTCGATGATCAGGATCAGGGGGGCCTCGGCGCGGCCGGAGTCGTTCAGGACGGGCAGTTGTTCTTCGTGGGCGGGGGCGAGAATCCGCATGGTGAAGGTGGACCCCTGACCGGGCTCGCTTTCGACGACGATGTCACCGCCGAGCATCTGACAGAAGCGACGGCTGATCGCAAGTCCGAGGCCGGTACCGCCGTAGCGGCGTGTGGTGGAGGCATCCGCCTGGGCAAACTCGACGAACAGGCGCGACTGCTGTTCGAGGGTCATTCCGATTCCGGAGTCGTGTACGGCAAAGAGCAGGAACTCGTCATTCCCGTGACGTTCGCGCCGCGCGGCCAGTCGAATCAGTCCTTTGTCGGTAAACTTGCAGGCGTTGGAGAGAAGGTTGAGCAGGGCCTGTCGAATCTTGGTGACGTCCGAGAAGGCCGTCCCCAGCGCGGAGGTGCGCTCAACCTCGAGACGGTTGTTGTTTTTTCCCACCAGCGGAGTGATGGTTGCGATGACCTCGTCGAGCAGGCTGTCCGCGTCGAAGTTTTCGCGGAACACATCCATGCGGCCGGCCTCAATCTTCGACAGGTCGAGGATGTCGTTGATCAACGCAAGCAGATTGCGCGCTGCGCCGAGAATCTTCTGCAGGTCCGGGACGAAATCGTCGAGGTCACGCTGCTGGGCTTCCTCTTCTAGCATCTCGCTGTAGCCGATGATGGCATTCAACGGCGTTCGCAGTTCGTGACTCATGTTCGCGAGGAACTGACTCTTGGCCGTGTTGGCGGCTTCGGCTTCCAGGAGCGCGAGATGGAGTTTTTCTTCGTTCTCACGCAGGGCTGCTTCCGCGACCGTCGCACGGCGGGTCTCACGCCAGGCCTGGTCGAGCTCCACTCGGAGTCGTTCCGCGACGTTGTTGAAGGCTTCTACAACCTCACCCAGTTCATCACGGGTTCGCGTTGAAACCTGCTCAACCTCACCGCCGCTGGTCATGCGCAGTGATGCGGCGCCAAGCAGCGAGACGGTCTGCATCATCGAGGCATAGAAGGAGGCGAACAGGTACATCGTCAGGGCGAGGCTGGCCAGAATCGCCGCCAGGGTGATGGCTCCGCGCGTGTAGAGGGTGTCGATGTTCTTGTGGAGCAGGTGCTCGGTTGTGTGTGCGGTTTCCCTGCTGGCACTCCAGTTTGCGTTGTCCGCAGTCGCAAAATCGGTGAAGCTGGCCAGATGTGAAGGTTTGCGGACCAGATTCAGGAAGTGTTCGGTGGCCTTTCGCGCCTCGTGCTGACTTGCGTAGAAGTTGGGGTAAGCGATCAGCCGCGGCTGGCCTCGCAGGTTCTTGTCGATATTGCGGAGGATGTTTCCGACAAGCTCCGGCAATTCCCTGAGATCGGCCTGCTGGTCAGGCCCGAGTCGACCCTGCGTGTGTCCCGCGACGAGACAGAAGAGGGATACAAGGCGATGCGTGACCAGACGGGGACGGACTGTTACGAGCAGACTGACCAGCCGGTCGAGCGTGCTGTCTTCCTCAATGAGAAGGTGCGAGCGATCCGCGGCCTGCTCAGCGAGATCCTGGAGTTCGCTCATGAGGAGTTGATAAAGGTGCATCTGGCGCACGAGCGTGTCGTGCGGGCGCAGCGAGTTCCAGTCGGCGGTGAGCCGGGATACGGCTTCTCGGGTGCCAAATCTGTTGTTGCTCTTGCGGTCGACGTCTTGAAGCGTACTGAGATCCCGGCACCCCGCATCGCGGAACGTTTGCACCTGACCCGTCGCTGTGGCGTCGCCGTGTGCCTGCGCGACAGTTGCGGCCAGGGCCATCTCAAGGTCGCCCTGCAGGTGTTCCACGGTACGCACGTAGGCGAGTCCTCGGAGGCGTGAGTGATATTCGCCCACGGCGCGCACCTGCTCGTCGTAATGCAACCCGGCGACCGTGCAGAGCGGCACGAAGAAGATGAGCCCGATGAGGAGGAATTTCTGGGGGTAGCGGAGGCGATCGACGAGTCGTACGCCCGGGAGCAATACGGGACGCACCCGTACTGGAGTGGAGGGGGGGGCGACCATTTGCAGCGAGCTCCTTCCGACGCGGACGGGACGAGAGCCGAGCCCGCCGCCTGCCCGCCTCGTAGTTTCAACCCGGGACGGGTCGTTCCTGTGCGCGTCGGATCCGCTTCGCCGGCCCTGACGGCGCTCGGGCATCGTGAGGAGATCTGTCATTGACGCCACGTTCGGCGGTTACGGGGTCAAACTGACGCGGGCAGGGTTCAAAAGAGGCGCCGCTGCATCGATCGGCGAAGCAACGGTCTGTGCAGCAGCCTGTCGATCCGACCTCGTCTCTGTTCGGCTCGCCGGACGTCAGAGCCCGGCTTCGTCACGATTTTCGCACTTCCCTCAATCAGATTATCGGATACAGTGAGATGCTGGAGGAGGAGGCGCAGGAGCGCGGATTGCGCGACTTTGGCGACGACCTGTTGCGGATTCGTGCTGCGGCGCAGACCCTGGAGCAGATGGTTGCAACACA
>JAJXVI010000103.1 GCA_021782195.1 bacterium
TGGCAAGAGCCTGTAGGCAATCAGCATGAGGGTGATCAGCAGACGGCCGACTCGCCCGTTTCCATCCTCGAACGGGTGGACCGCCTCAAACTGATAGTGAACGAGCGCCAGACGAATGAGCGGCGGATAGATGTCGTTCTCTCGGTTAATATAGTCCTCAAGCTGATTCATCAGGCGTTCCATGTCGCTTGGCGGTGGAGGAATGTATCGGGCTCTGTGAATTGGCGCCCTCGGCGATGCAACGTAATTCTGCACTCTTCGAAACGCACCGGGTGCCCGGTCTCTGCCCCGCACCCCGTCCAATAGTGTTTGGTGTACGTCTCGGATGAGTCGAAGGCAAAGAGGCAGCTGCCTCAACATGGTGATACCGCGTTCCAGTGCGAGAATGTAATTGTATACCTCTCGAACGTCCGAGTCGGGGTCTTCCCTTGCAATCGCTTCGTACATGACGAGGTCTGATATCGAGCACTGAGTGCCTTCAATCTGACTCGACAGTACGGCTTCTCGTCTTATGAAGGGGCGCATGATCAGTTGCGGATTTGGGAGGTTGCGGGCAGATCCGGCGAGTTGACATAGAGCGCGGTCAGCCGCGGACAGGAAGCCCGATAGCTCCCAGCTTGAAGTGAGCGCAGGAGGCAACTCGTTCGGGACGAACGCGAACTGGCCATCGTCGATCGAAATCAGCCTGCCTGTCATTGATGGGCTGTAGTTCAGCTGATGCATCTTATGATACTTCGCTCCCATTGCGTGAGGGCTTGTATTACTCTTGCCACCTCTAGTATCATTAGTGACCCGAACATGATACCGTAGTGACACTCAGGCCTGCGTTATTATACTTTTTGCCTTCATGGTATTGTAATTATGTCGAAGTGTCAACCTCGCCACACTGGCCCCGCGCGCCTGGAAATGTAGAGCGGCACGTATTTCGGGGCGCGCGAAGGAGCGGCTCAGCCGGGGAGGTCAACGAAGGGGAACATCGCCGTGGTCGACTTCGACCGGGAAAACGGTGCGTGGCAGATGTGACGCCATGAAAAAGGGAGAGCCGGACACGTGAGTGCGTGCCAGCTGTGAATGCAGGGCTCGTTGAGATCGATCGGGAAAGTTGCCTCTCGGGACACCGGGTCTTCGATTCACTCACATGTCTGAGCAATGGCGCGCCGACATCCACGAACGGGTTTGCCATTGGAACTTATCAGGGCGACTGGAACGTGAACAACGATGGAGGTTACTTCAACGATCCGGTGATTGTGGCCAACCAGTGGTATTACGTTGCGGTTGTGCAAAACGCGGGATCCCAGACGGAGAAGCCTGCGAACTTCCTCAATACGAACGGGTGAATTACGTTGCGGTTGTGCAAAACGCAGGTTCCCAGACGTTGTACGTCAACGGCACCGCGGTCGCAAGCGGCTCCCTCTCACTCAACACGGCCGCGCGGACCACTGCGTATCGTGGAGGCGACGGCATCGCGAACATCGCCTTCAGCGGATACATCCAGGAAGCCAGGCTCTACAACACGGCGCTGACGGCAACCCAGATCGCGCAGGACATGAACACGGCCAGCCTTCCCGAACCCGCGAGCCTGCTGGCATTTGGCCTGTTCTTCGCCCTCTTTGCGTCGGCGGGCAGAGTCCACAGTCGCGCTTGATAAACCACACCGACGTCTGTCACGCACACACGAAGACAGAAACTACGTTTCCCTGCGGGGGGTTGAACCGTCGTGAGAGAAAACCAGGGCAGGCCTTTTTGGGCGAGCGCGGCCAGATTGGCTCGGCAGATCAAACTCTGCAGGGATGAAAGTCTGGCCGTTCATTGACGAATGCCGCGCTGCACTGCGACCACGGTGCTGTCAAGATGGTGGTCGGCCAGACTCCCACCCCGCTCGAGAAGGTGACTCCCTTGCGCATCCCCGAACGATGGAAGCAGCTTGTGGCTGAAGAATTCGGCTCCGCAACGAGCATCGAACATGTCCGCTTCTTCCCCAGCAAGAAGAACCAGGTCAGCCTCCTGACACTCGGGACCACAAACGGTCCCCGGTACGTCATCGCCAAGTACTTCGTGTGGGGTGAGTGCGACCACGAATGGAACGTCCTCGAACAGGCCTGGGCGGCAGGCCTTGACGTGCCGCAACCCATCGCACGGCGAGAGAACATCTGCCTCCTCGAACACGTCCGCGGGTCCAACCTGCGGACCGTCGCCGAGAGGACGCCCGAACGCATCAACGGACGCGCCATCGGACAGTGGCTCGCGCGCTTCCACAACCGGTTCCAACGCAACGACGTAACGCTGCTCAAGGGCGACTGCATGCCCCCGAACTTCATCCTGCGCGACGATGACACGGTCTGTGGCATTGACTTCGAGGAAGCACGGGAAGGCGACCCGCTCGACGAGGTGATCGAAGCCGCCACGACGCTCCTGACCCTTCCCCCGTGGCCTGAATCACCGGCGGCTCAAGGCATCCAACACGCACGCGATCTGATAACCGGCTGGCAGGAAGCGCGACCCGCCGCCACGCCAGACCTCACCGGGCTCCCACGACAGATCGCAGCAAGCCTCGGGTCAAGAAGGGCCTGGCAACCCGACCGCGCCGACCAACTTCATCTTCTGGCCGTGCAATTGACCGCAATGCCAGAAATCTTTACGACGCTCCATTGAAACCCACCCGACCGCAAATGCCGGAGAAGGACGCGCAGTCGCGCAACATCCTTGCCCCCGTCCCGCCAATCCCCTTACATTGCGTTCGCGTTCCGACCCTCACAACGTGGTTCGCCGCCAACCCGACCGTCCCGATGCGTAAGCGTACGAGGACGGACGATACGTCCGCCGAAAATCCGCGCACGAGGGTGCTCGCAATTAACGCCGAAACAGGCATTCCAACGGAGCGTTTCCTACCATGAAAATACTCACAACCTTCCCCGACCGCACCCGGTTGACACGACTCATTGCCTGCACGCTGGTCCTGACCGCGCTGTGTGGACTCCCCGCCCTGGCGCTCCCCAGATCCACCATCCTGCATCTGCGCGACGCGGCGCGTGCGCACTATCCCGATCAGGGCGACGTCATGAATGAATACACGGTCATGGTCTACCGCGGAAAAGCGTACGGCACAACGCGCGGTACGGTGGGTGGCGTCCCCACGATTGCGATCTGGGAACTGGTCGACCGCTGGCACTTCATCCTCGACGCCCCGCTTTCCCAGATTCACTCGCCTGAAGTGGAAGGGCGCATTCACGCCTACGGCTTCAAACCGTTCCAGGAGCGCCGCCTGTTCGGGGTTCCACACCCCTTTCCCGCGGGTCAGTAGATCTATCTTGACGACACCGGACTCGATTTTCGAGAGATCGGAGTTCCACATCCCTTTCCCCCGGGTCGGTAGGGCCACCTGGAACCGCGATTCATTTTGAATGCGAGCCGTCGGGACCCCGCTCCATCCCCAACTGCCGCCCGAACCACGCCGTCCGTGATTCGAGCGCTCCCTCGTAAGCGCCAGAGATGATGCCACGGGCGAGAGAAGACTCAAACCGGCGGAAGGTAGATGAGCGACCTTTCCGAATCAGACCATCGCTCGACCGAGCACGCCCCGAAACCCTCCAACACTCGCGGCGATGTCCTGGAGCAGAAACGAGGAACCCGATGAAAACTGCACACAAAGTGGTAGGCATGAACTACACCCTCAGGGATGACGAAGGCCAGGTCATCGATACGTCCGATGGAGAACCCCTGGAGTTTCTCCAGGGTCACGACAACATCGTCCCTGGCCTGGAAAAGGCGCTGTCCGGGCTCGAAGCTGGAGCACACACGAAAGTCAGTGTCAAACCGGAAGACGGATACGGCGTGCACAACCCCGAGCTGATGGTCACCCTCTCCCGCAAACAGTTCGGCCGACACCTGCCTCCCGCGGGCGCCATGGTGGAGTTGCGCTCCGATGACGGTCACGTTCTGCAGGGCATCATCAAGACCATCACCGACCACGAGGTGATTATCGATGGAAATCATCCGCTGGCCGGCAAGACCCTGCACTTTGACATCGAGATCACGCACGTCCGCGAGGCGTCCTCGGAAGAACTCGAGCATGGCCATCCCCACAACCCCGAAAGCGAGCACTGCCACGGCGGGTGCGGATGCGGCTCAGGAGGCGGCTGCTGCAAGGATGACGCCGACGAGGCGTGTGAGCGCGAATCCGGCGGCGGTGGATGCTGTGGCAACGGACACGGCGGTGGCAACGGGGCCGGTAATGGACACGGCGGCGGTGGGTGCTGCGGAAACGGACACGGCGGCGGCCACTAAAGGGCCGGATTTCAGTGCCTCGGGGCCTCGTCTGCGTCAGACTCACGCGAAAGATGCCAGCGCGTCGCCCCGAGTACAATGCTCATCGCAAGAATTTTTGGAAACATGCTGCGATCATACCAGAACCATTTCCCGAGAAGGCGATGGGCCGCCTCAAGACGTGCGAATCCGCTCGCCACGTAGAGCACGGGAAACAACACGAGCGCGACGCCCCCGGAGAGCTTGAGGACCGCAGCGAAACCCAGTTCGAGGATCTCGCCCACGCCGTACATGAGGCCGGCCACAATCAACATGCTGAGCAGGTTTGCGGTCTCCGTCGGATGGGTACCAGCCCCCCGCACGTGTAGCCAGCCGAGACTGTCAAACACCAGCAAGGCGAGAAACGTCATTGAAAGGTTCACAACAGGCCGTATCACGCCGGGCGCTTCGACCTCCCTGACACGGCATCCTCCAGACCGGCAGGCAAATTCCCGCCTCCGTCGAACCACCCCGTGACCCGCAGAAAGGGCCTCCGCCGTGCTGGAACTGGGTGCCGTTCTTCAGGACCGCTACAGGATCGAATGTGTGCTTGGCAAGGGCGGCACTTCCGTCGTCTACCTCGCACGGCATCAGGTCATTGAAGAGCGACTGGTCGCCATCAAGGAGGTTCTTCTTCCTTCTCCGGAGAGCGAGGCACGCGCGCAGGTCATCGCACAGTTCAATCGGGAAGCGCAACTCCTGGCCAGCCTGCACCACGCGTCCCTCGTCACGGTCAGTGACTTCTTCTCTCAAGACGACGCACTGTATCTGGTCATGAAGTATATCGAGGGGCAGACACTCGACAAGGCAGTCGCGTCAATGAACGGACAGGTTCCCCCTCGCATCGCGCTCAAGTGGGCTATCGAGATCTGCGACGTGCTCTGCTGGCTTCACACCCGCACCCCGCCGGTCATCTACCGCGACCTCAAACCGAGCAACCTCGTCCTCGGCACGCACGACGAACGGATATATCTCCTCGATTTCGGCATCGCAAGAGAAGTGAGTGCCGGCTCGGTGACCCACACCTGGCTCAAGGGCATCGGTACGCCGGGTTACGCCCCCCCAGAACAGTTTGGAGCCGGCACGACCGATCCGCGCTCTGACATCTATGCACTTGGCGCCACCCTCTACGCCGTCCTGACCGGACGACGTCCCCCGGTCTCGGTCGATCTCATGGCCGCCAGCGCACGCATCATTCCACCGACTCGTCTCAACCCAACGGTTTCCGCCGCGCTCGAGCGCAGCATCTACCGCATGATGGCCCTTCGCAAGGAAGAACGCTATCAGCGGATGGAGGACGTGCGCGAAGCGCTCGTCGGGCTCGAAAAAGAGGCTCGCACCGCCACCATCCGCGTCATTCCGTCCACCAACCCAGGAACCCTGACGCCTCCTGCCACTCACCCGCACGCGCATCACGTCCCGCGCAGCGCAACCGCCTTTCACCCCGCCCGTCCCCTTCCACCGCCGGCTCCCACAACCCGTCCCCGCACGGATGGCGCTCTCCAGACAGAAGCGGAAGCAGTTCCCCCGGAAATTCCCTCGCTGGTCACCCCTCCGGACCCAGGCGTGCAACGGCGCATCATGCGCGACTGGAAGCAGGCGCTCGCAGGCTGGGTGGCGTGTCTCGCCGTCTGGACGCTTGCACTGACGCAACCCCACCTGTTCGGTCCACTTTTTCTTCCAGCCATGCTCGCGTATCCCGTGGGGCACGTGCTTGGCCTCCCTTTCGGACCACCGCTTTCGCTGCTGGGTGGAACGCTGGCGGCTTTCTCGGTGCCTCTCGGTCTCGCGGGCTGGATGACCTGGAAACAACGACCCTTCTGGACGCTGTTCTGTCTTCACTGCGCGGCGGACGGAATCGTTACCATCGGTGCCTTTGTGTGCGTGGCGGGAAACACCGTGGCGCACGACTGGCAGAGCCTTCTCAGTCTCCGATCATATGCTCAGACGACAGCCGCCGGCAACGCAATGCATCTTGTCGGCGTGATCGCCCTGAGTTGCACGCTCTACATGATGGGTGCACTCCTGTGGCGCACCTTCCCCACCCGAAAAGTTCAGACCACGAGCAAACGGCGTCGGGGTCGGTAGCGATACAACCACCCCACCATCTGGACAAGCACCAGGACAGTCATCACACAGCCCGCAAGTTGAATAAAAGTGCTGATTCGCACGAGGTGATGCGCGTCCTGTGCGAGCAACGCGTGCAGATCAACAGGTGCGCCGTACCCTCCCCCGTGCACGGTCAGCCGAAGACCGTGTCCGAGGTCGCACAACCCCTGCGCGAGGACGTACAACGCGATGAGCATGGGAAAAAATTCCTCGCGAAAATAGAAGAACAGCGCGATCAGTGATGAGAGTCCGAACTGCGCGAGCAGTCCACCAAGCAGCCGGATCGTTCCGCTCGTCGCCCCTCGACTCAGTGCGTGTCCCAACAGATAGAACAGGCTGTTAAAAGCTGGAGCCGGCCCGAAACTCGGCAGGTTGCCCAGTGAGGGCACGGCCAGGGGCACAAACACAATCGCAACGGCACAATAGACGTACCAGACGGCGTTCGCCCTCCGATACCACGGTTGGCGGGCATAGATTTCCTCAAGATCAACAACAGCGGGTTCGACGTGCTGAACCCACGACGGGGCTCCCCCGTTCACGGCCGGGCCTGGGAACGGTACGCGGTCCACGGCCGGAGCAGCGGGAGGACGCGCCGGAGCCGATGACGGGGCAGAAACAACGGTGGCGACTCCCGCCACAACGGTACTGGCACCGTCGACCGGCTGCGGAGGCGTGACCACCACCTCAGGCGTCACCGGAAAGGGTAGCGGGAGGGGCGAGGGTTCCGGATTGCCCCCCGGCGTCACGTAGCGCAGGCGAAGCGCACCGGGCGCCTCGCGCATTTCCTGGCGGCGCCGAGCCTGGAGGTATTTGTGCGCCACAAACGCTAGTGCGCGTTGGGCCTCTTGAACCGTCGCGTAGCGGTCGTCCTTGCGCAAGGCCATCATCTTGAAAATGACAGCTTCAAGATCCGCGGGAATCTGGGGATTCAGGGTTGTGGGCGAAATCAGACGCGCATCGTTAAGCATGAGATCCACGGAAACTGGCGGAGGTTTCCCACACAGCAGCGTGTACAGGGTGGCTCCCAGCGAGTAGATGTCGGAACGCGCATCCGTCGTCGAGTGGCCGTATTGCTCGACAGGCGCGAATCCGACCGTGCCCGCTCCCTTGATGAGGGTACTT
>JAJXVI010000104.1 GCA_021782195.1 bacterium
CTGCTAGACCCCCTGGCCGCACTTCTTGCAGACGCGCACGAAAATGGTTTCGCCACCCTCATCCTTCTGCTGACGGCCGACGCGAGTCGGCTTGTTGCAGCGGGAGCAGACCAGCTGCACGTTGCTTGCATCGATTGGCATCGACTTCTCGATGATGCCGCCTTGTGGAAAGCGTGGTGGGCGCGGTTTGGTGTGACGCTTGACGATCTTGACGCCTTCGACAAGTACTCGCCCTTTGTCAGGTTGAACCTCGCTGACCTTGCCCTTCTTCCCGCGGTCCGGTCCCACCAGCACGACCACGGTGTCATTCTTTCGTACGTGTACCTTGGCCATTGTTTCTCTCCTACTTCACTACGCATCCCTCGGAGCCGACCCGACAGTACGCGGGCTGGGTGCCGGCTGCGCACTTCCGTGTCGTGGTTCGGCTGTCGCCCCCCTCTTCGTGGAGGGGGAGGGTCTCTTGAACAAACACCCTGAAGTCGATCAGTCTGCCTGGTGGCTGGTGGCGGGGAACGGTAGTTTCCGCCAACTCCGCAAGGTCGTCTCTACACCCACAGCTCGTGCTCTGCTTGCTCGTCTGTGTGGTCAGGCATCTCAGGGTTCGGGGGCTCGTCGTCAGTGCTCTTGGCGTTCTGGCGAGGAGCGGGGCAATCCCGGATCTGCCGTGATTCAGGGGAATTGGTTCTTAGAGAACCTCGGGTGCCAGTGACACAATCTTGGTAAATTCCTTCTCGCGCAACTCACGAGCCACTGGGCCGAAGATGCGGGTGCCGCGGGGGGACAGGTCGTCCTTGATGAGGACTGCTGCGTTCTCGTCGAACCGGATGTACGAGCCATCGCGGCGACGCGTCTTGAAGCGTGTTCGGACCACGACTGCCTTGACGACATCGCCTTTCTTCACTGCGGCTCCGGGTTGTGCGGACTTTACGGCTGCTGTAATGATGTCGCCCAGGTACGCATACTTGTGGTGAAAGCCCTTCTGTACGCGAATGCACATGATTTCCCGCGCACCTGAGTTGTCTGCGACCCGGAGACGGCTCTGTTGCTGAATCATCGTCTCTCTCCCTTTCAAAGACCAGAGATTCTTGGTTGTGTCTGTCGGCGCGTGCGATTGACGCCGCCACCAGGTTGTGCCCTACTTGGCGCGAGCAACGACCTCGACGACGCGCCACCGCTTCTCGCGTGACAGTGGTTTCGTCTCCATGATTCGCACCGTATCGCCTACGTGACAATCATTTGTCTCGTCGTGGACTTTGAAGCGCTCCGAGCGCTTGATGAACTTGCGATAGATGGGATGGGCGAACTGACGCTCTACACGTACAATCACGGTCTTGTCCATCTTATCGCTGACAACGAGTCCAATACGAATTTTTCGGGAGTTTCGCTCTGCGCTCATCGGTTCATCGCCCCTTTCGCAGACAGAATCTTGAGGTTTCGCTCGTGCTGTACGGTGTGTAGCCGGGCAATCTCCTTGCGCACTTCGCGGATGCGTGACTGTTCTTCAAGTCTACCGGTGGCCATTCGGAAGCGTAGGTTGAACAACTCTTCCTTTCGGTCCTTCAGCCGATCGAGCAACTCGATGCTGGTCATTTCACGGATCTTCTGGAGTTGTTCCCTACTCTTCATTTGCTTCCACGGCTCCTGCTTCCACGGCTCCTGCTTCCACGGCTCCTGCTTCCACGGCTCCTGCCTGTTCACGAACGAGGATCTTTGTCTTGAGTGGCAGTTTGAAGGAGGCCAGACGCAGGGCCTCTCGTGCTACGGACTCCTCGACACCGGCGATCTCGAACATGATTCGTCCCGGGCGAACGACGGCGACCCAGTATTCCGGGCTGCCTTTTCCTGAACCCATTCGGGTCTCGGCAGGCTTCTTTGTGACGGACTTGTCGGGGAAGAGACGGATCCAGACCTTGCCACCACGCTTGATGTGGCGGGTCATTGCAACACGGGCTGCCTCGATCTGTCGGTCGGTGATCCAGCTAGACTCGGTGGCCTGCAGGCCATAGTCGCCGTAGTGCAGTGCGCTTCCTCGCATGGCTTTTCCCGTCATGCGACCTCGATGCATCTTGCGATGCTTCACTCTTTTCGGACTCAGCATGCTACCAACTCCTCTTGCTCAACGCTGGCCGCGGCCACCAGGCGCCGCATCCGTCTCGAGCGTCTCTTGTTGTTCACGGACCGTCGGGAAGATATCACCGCGGTAGATCCACACCTTGACGCCGATACGGCCGTATGTGGTAAGGGCTTCAACGATGGCGTAATCAACGTCGGCCCGCAGGGTGTGGAGAGGTACGCTGCCATCTCGCGTCTTCTCGGAGCGAGCGATTTCCGCACCGCCCAGGCGTCCAGAGCACTGGATTCGAATTCCAAGTGCGCCTCTGTCCATTGCGCGCCGTGCAGCCTGTTTCATCGCGCGGCGGAAAGCGACGCGTCGTTCCAGTTGTTCGACGATGCTTTCGCCGACGAGCTTGGCTTCGAGCTCGGGCTTCTTGATTTCGTGGACGTTGATCTTGACATCGCGCTGTGTCATGCGCGTGAGTTCCTTGCGGATCTCTTCGATGCCGCGCCCCTTTGCGCCAATGACAATACCGGGCTTGGACGTGCTCAGGATGATGTTGATCTTGTCAGCGCGCTCGATCTCCACGCGAGCAAGCCCTGCGTGGTTGAGGCGGGTGCGAAGATACTTTCGGATCTTGAGATCTTCGTGCAGCCAGTCGGCGTAATGCTTGTCTTGATACCACCTGGAGTCCCAGTTCCGGATGATGCCCAGGCGCAGCCCCACGGGGTGAATCTTCTGGCCCATTACGCTTCCTCTCTTTCCTTGACCTCGATGGTGATATGGCTCATGAACTTGTGCACTGTGGAAGCACGTCCGCGGGCGCGCGGCAGGAAGGTCTTCATGCTTGGCCCCTGGTCAACGTAGGCAATGGAAATGACCAGGTTGCTTGCGTCCATGGAGTGATTGTTTTCAGCGTTTGCTACCGCTGAAGCGAGTACGGTGCCGAGTGGACCGGCCGCACGCTTGCCGCAGAAGCGAAGGATTCCCTGTGCTTCGACTACGCTCTTGCCTCGAATGGCGTCGAGTACGAGTCGCAGTTTCCGGGGCGCGGTGTGGACGTATCGCGCTCGGGCGGTGGCGGTGCGGGCGCCGTCCTGCTCGCCGGTCGCATTGTGTTCGGACCGGGAGGCAGGGGTCTTTGCGGGCTTCTGGGCGGGGGGGGCCGGGTTGGTTTTGTTGTCGCCTGTGGCCATGGCGAATCCTCCTCAGATTGTTTGGACGCGTCGGGTGGTGTGTTGACCACGGCGTCCTCTCGCTTGCGCATTCGGTTTGTTTACCGAGCGCATCGGATGTGCGCTACCTGGGTCACCTTGCGGTGGTGGTCTTTTCTTTCCCGCCGTGCCCGCGGAAGTGGCGGGTTATCGCGAACTCGCCAAGCTTGTGTCCGACCATCTGCTCGGTGATGTAGATGGGGATGTGGCGCTTACCGTCGTGGATCGCGAGGGTATGGCCAATCATTGCCGGTGTGATCGTGCTAGCGCGCGCCCAGGTCTTGATGACGCGCTTTTCGTTGCGAGCATTCATTGCGTCGATCTTTTTAGCCAGACTCTCGACAATGAAGGGCCCCTTCTTGACCGAACGTGACATACTGCTCCTCCTGTTATCCTATGGGTGCGCCTGCTTGGGGCGGCACCTTTGAATTGTCTGTAGAGCCCTGGTCGCGGCCTGGCAGACGATTACACGCGCTGTGTTGCGCGGGCTGCCGGGGTCACGCAGTGCTCAGGGCCTCGGACTATGATCGACGACGCACGATGAAGCGAGTGCTGGCCTTCTTGTGCTTGCGGGTCTTGTAGCCGTAGGTGGGCTTGCCCCACGGGGTTGTAGAGGGGCGTCCAGGAGTTGAACGTGCCTCACCGCCGCCGTGCGGGTGATCGCATGGGTTGGTGGCCACGCCGCGCACATGGGGCCGCTTGCCGAGCCAGCGCGAACGGCCGGCCTTGCCGATGGAGATGTTTTCGTGCTCGACGTTGCCGACCTGACCGATGGTGGCACGGCAGTTGATGTTGATGAGTCGTACTTCGTTCGACGGCATTCGAATGTGTGCCATCGGCCCTTCCTTGGCCATCAACTGCGCGTAGGATCCGGCGGAGCGGGCGATCTGACCACCACGGTTGGGTTGCAGTTCGATGTTGTGGATGAGCGTACCGACTGGAATTGCCTGGAGAGGCATTGCGTTGCCGGGCTTGATATCCACGGAGTCACCGCTGATTACGCGGTCGCCTACGCGGAGGCCGATCGGGGCGAGAATGTAGCGCTTTTCCCCGTCTTCGTAGTGGAGAAGCGCGATTCGCGCGGAGCGGTTCGGGTCGTACTCGATAGCCGCGATTTTGGCCCACTTGCCATCCTTGCGTCGCTTCCAGTCGATGATTCGATACATGCGCTTTACGCCGCCTCCACGATGGCGTGAGGTCACACGCCCCTGGGCGTTGCGTCCGGCGGTACGGTGGAGGGGTGCGAGAAGGGTCTCTTCGGGCTTCTTGTCAGTGAGGTCGGAGTAGTCGGCGACGCTCATAAAGCGTCGGCCTGGCGAGGTCGCCTTGAAGTTCTTGACTGCCATGTATGTTCTCCTTTTCAGCGAGACACTATAGGTGTGCCGATGAAGGCACGGGCCCGGTCGGGCCGTCCTGCGCGGGTGCGGCAGGTGTGCGCGTTCTTGCGCACATGCCGGAGAAGCCGTGGAGCTTCCCCGGCTGCCGGTCACTGAACCTATTGCTCGAACAGATTCACGCCGGCAATCTCGATCTTGTCGCCGTCCTTGAGCGTGACGATGGCCTTCTTCCAGTCGCTGCGGTGCCCTTCGTATCGGCGGCCCCAGCGCTTTGGCTTGCCTTTGACGTTGATCGTGTTGACCTTGAGGACCTTGACCTTGAACACGTGCTCAATTGCGGAACGGATCTCGATCTTGTTGGCTCGTGTATCAACCGCAAAAGTATACTTGTTCTCGGCTGATAGCGCAACGCTTTTTTCTGTAACAAGTGGACGCAGTATGATGTCCCACGGTGTACGGTTGGGCATCACGACTGGCTTGGCGTCGGTCATTGGAGCACCTCCTCGATACGTGCGATGGCGTCCTGAGTGATGACGAGTCTGCGGTACTTCAAGACATCGTAGACGTTGACTTCGTCAGTCGTGACGACCTTGACATTTGGAATGTTTGCGGCTGAACCAAAGACGTGGGGATCGCGATGTGCAACCACGACAAGGGCCTTGTGAGTTGCCACTCGGGTCTTGTGTTTCTTGCTGATCATCTGGGGGTTTGAGGGGTCAGCAAGAAGGGTTGCGTCGTTGACCTTCAGGTTTTCGAGCACTTTCACGAACTCGCGGGTCTTGTATGCATTCAGCGTAAGTGCATCGAGTGCGATGAGTTCGTTACCGCTAACCTTTGTGGAGAGCGCGGAACGGAGAGCCATGCGGCGCATCTTGCGTGGCATGGCCTGCTGATAGGAACGAGGGTGCGGGCCAAAGGCGACCCCCCCTTTGCGCCAGATGGGGGACCGTGTGCTGCCGTGGCGTGCGCGGCCGGTGCCTTTCTGTCGCCAGGGCTTGCGACCTCCACCGGAGACTTCTCCTCGCCCCTTGGTGTCGGCAGTGCCTGCTCGCATGTTTGCAAGATGGCGAATGACGGCCTGGTGGAGCAGATCTCGAAGAAGCGGGGCGCCGAACACGACGTCGCTGAGATCAATGGTTCCCTGGGAGGAGCCCTGCTGGTTCAACAATGCAACTTGCGGCATGATAGTCTCCTCACTACGCCTTTACAGAATTCTTGACGATGACCAGTCCGTTGACTGGCCCGGGCACGGAGCCTTTGACGAGGATCAGGTTGCGGGGGAGGTCGACCCGCACGATCGTCAGGCCCTGTGCCGTTACGCGTACGTTGCCGAGATGGCCGGGCTTTCTTGTGCCACGCAGCGTGCGAGCGGCGTCAGTGGAACCCGAGGACGCCGGCTGCCGATGGGTCATCGACCCGTGGCTTCGAGGGCCGCCGCCAAAACGGTGGCGCTTGATGCCACCCTGGAAGCCCTTTCCTTTTGACGTGCCGACAACGTCAACGCGGTCGCCTTCGGCAAATATCTGCACCGTGATTTCCTGTCCGAGCTGGTAGGAGTCACTGTTGTCGAAGTTGACCTCGCGGAGCACGCGACTGGGGCGGACGCCCTGCTTCTTGAAGTAGCCGGCGAGCGGTCGGGCCAGTTTGCCTCGCGCACGGCCCTTCTTGTTCGCGACCCGTTCCTTGACGTCACCGAGGCCGAGTTGCAGGGAGCGATAGCCATCGCGTTCCTGCGTACGGAGCCGAGTGATGACGCAGGGGCCAGCTTCGATGACCGTCACGGGAACGGCGGTGCCTGATTCCCCGAGGATCTGCGTCATACCAATCTTTTTGCCCAGGATGCCTCTGTTGGGCCGCATTTTCTGGGTGTTTGACGAACCGTCTGTGTTTGCCACTTTGCCTCCTAGATGCGAAAACCGTCGCATGTGCCGTTTCGCGGTTGATGCGCTTACGGCGGGTGGGTGGTCGTGAGGACCACCGCGTGCAGGCAGCGTCCGGTCGGCGCCTCACGGAGAGGACGACGGGGGAGGTCCCCGATACCAACCACTTTTGCCTTGCTGTAGCGTTGTGAGCTGGTTGTGCGTGCCACCTGGCCTGACGTGGGGCTTGAGGTGCCAGGGTGACCGTACGTTACGCTCGACTCAGCCTTTGATTTCGATGTCCACGCCTGCGGGCAGGCTCATATTCATGAGCGACTCGATTGTCTTCTGTGCAGGGTCAAAGTAGATGTCGATGAGTCGCTTGTGGGTGCGGATCTCGAAGTGCTCGCGAGACTTCTTGTCAACGTGCGGCGAGCGCAGTACACACCAGATGTTCTTCTCGGTGGGAAGTGGAACTGGACCGGAGATGTTTGCACCGGTCTTGCGGGCGATGTCGACAATCTTTTCCGAGGCCTTGTCATGTTCGTCACCTATCCAAGGAAAAATACCAAACATCTCCTTTTTGTAGTCCACGGTGTATCCTCCCTGTTGGCGCGACGGGCTCTGGTCGGAGTGCGCCTTGATGCGGTAACGGGGCGGCACGCAGCGCGACCGTGCGCTGCGTGCCAGCCGGACTACGCGATAATGCCGGTAACGACGCCTGCGCCGACGGTGCGGCCGCCTTCGCGGATTGCGAAGCGGAGGCCCTCTTCCATGGCGATGGGCTGGATCAGTTTGACGTTGATCTTGACGTTGTCACCAGGCATCACCATTTCGACTCCCTCAGGCAGGGTGATCGATCCGGTGACGTCGGTCGTGCGGAAATAGAACTGCGGGCGGTAGTTGTTGAAGAAGGGCGTATGACGGCCGCCTTCGTCCTTGCTCAGCACATACACTTCGGCAGTGAATCCGGTG
>JAJXVI010000105.1 GCA_021782195.1 bacterium
ATGCGGTCGAGGAACCAGCGATCGTGGCTGATCACCACCGCGCAGCCCGGGAATTCCAGCAGCGCTTCCTCGAGGGCGCGCAGGGTGTCGACGTCGAGGTCGTTCGACGGTTCGTCGAGCAGCAGCACGTTTCCACCCGTGCGGAGGAGCTTCGCGAGGTGGACGCGGTTGCGCTCGCCTCCCGAGAGATCGCCCACGCGCTTCTGCTGGTCGGAACCCTTGAAGTTGAAGCGGGCCGCATAGGCGCGGGCGGGAATTTCGCGCTTGCCAAAGCGGATGGTGTCCTGGCCGTCGGCAATTTCCTCGTAGAGGAGGCGGTCGTCGTCAAGCGCGTCGCGCGACTGGTCGACGTAGGCCAGCGACACGCTGTCGCCCACTTCGATCGCGCCACCATCGGGCTGCTCCTGTCCGACGATCATGCGAAACAGGGTGGTCTTGCCGACTCCGTTGGGTCCGATGATGCCGACGATGCCGCCGCGCGGAAGGCTGAAGGAGAGGTTGTCGATCAGCGTGCGTCCGTTGAACCCTTTGGAGAGGTTCTTGAACTCGATGACTTTGGTGCCGAGCGCCGGCCCCGGCGGAATCTGAATTTCCACGGTGTCCGGCCGCGCGTCTGCCGCCTGCGCTGCAAGTTGCTCGTAGGCCTCGATGCGGGCCTTGCTCTTGGCCTGTCTCGCCTTCTGTGAGAGGCGCACCCACTCGAGCTCGCGCTTGAGGGTCTTCTGACGGGACCCTTCCTCGCGCTCCTCCTGGGAGAGGCGGGCTTCCTTCTGTTCGAGCCACGAAGAGTAGTTGCCCTTGAACGGCAGTCCCTTGCCGCGGTCGAGTTCGAGGATCCACTCGGCGACGTTGTCGAGGAAGTAGCGGTCGTGCGTGACCGACACGACGGTGCCCTCGAACTGTCGCAGGTGCTCTTCGAGCCAGGCCACGGCCTCGGCGTCGAGGTGGTTGGTCGGTTCGTCGAGCAGCAGCAGGTCGGGTTGTGCGAGCAGGGTGCGGGCCAGGGCCACGCGGCGCTTCTCTCCTCCCGAGAGGTGCGCGACGGGGGAGTCGAGCGGGGGCAGACTCATCGCTTTCACCGAGATTTCAATGAGACGGTCGAGCGACCAGCCGTCGCGCGCCTCGATGTCCTCGTAGAGACGCGCCTGTTCGTCGCACAGTTTTTCGATGCGATCGGGGTCGGCCTCGGTGCTCAGCAGTTCGCTGACCTCGTCGTAGCGGTTGAGGAGTCCGACGACGTCGGAAGCGCCACTGCGGATGTTCTGAAGGACGGTCATCTCCTCGTCCAGGCGTGGCTCCTGGGGGACGTATCCAATCTGGATGGACGATGCCGGCGCAGCCTCGCCGTCAAACGCCTGATCCTCGCCAGCCATGATGCGCAGCAGGGTAGACTTGCCCGCGCCGTTCGGACCGAGCACGCCAATTTTTGCGCCGGGCAGAAACGCGAGCGTGATGCCCTTGAGAACTTCTTTTGTACCGTGCACCTTGCGGAGACGGTGCATCGTGTAGATGTACTGATACGACATAGGTTCGAGAGATTCGGCGCGGGTGGTCGCCCCCCTGCCGCCGCCACGCGCGAGAGGGACGCGTGCAGGGGGGACGCGTGCAGGGATTGTGCGCGGATCCGGGAACCTTGCGCGATGCGCACGGGTGATGTCTCGGCGCTGCCGACCAGGCCGCCTGGATTCTGGGGTGGCGGTCGAGTTTTTTTGTTCAAGCAGGAGACTGTTCGTGCGATTTTCAGTTGACGGTCTACGATGTTCCCGGGCTGTGCGTGTCGCGATTGGCGTGATACTGTCTGGAGGGATGCTGATGGGACCGGCGTGCGCGCTGCCTTCCGCGGCGTCGTCCCCGGCGCCGGCCGCGGCGCACCGAAGTGCGGGGCCGTCCCACCCTTCTGCGCGGGAAACCCCCGCGCCTTCAGCGGTCCCGTCCCCAGCCTCGTCTCCTGCGAGTGCGCACGCGCCGGCTGGCGGGCCGTCCCAGTCGCCTGCTGCCGGAAGTGTAGCGCCCGGGACTCCGGCCCCGGGGCCGCGACCACCTCTCGTTCGCGCAGTGTGGGACTATCAGAAGGAGCTCGGCCTGACCGACGCGCAGGTCGCGAAGATGAAGGGTGCGGTGCGTGATTTTGAGATGGTGCTGATGTCGTCGCAGATGAAGATCAACGCGCTGAACCAGCGATTTGTGCAGCAGGTGCACGACGGAGCCCCGCTCGACCAGATTCGCACGACACTGGAATCGATCGCGGAACTGCAGGTGCAGGTGCGACTGGCGGACGTGGCCACGTCGCGGCGCCTCAACGACGTGCTGACGCCGGCGCAGCGCAAGAAGTGGCAGGCGATTCGCACGGCCACGGCGGAGGGCCGGCCGCCGACGCCCCAGACGCACGGCGCCCCCCCGACCGGGCCGAAGAAGCCCTGACCGGCCTGACGGTCGCGGCGCGGGGGGCGTGGTCTGGCGGTCGCGGCGTGGGTTGCCCGACAAAAAAACGCCTCTCCGTTCCGGTGGAGGGGCGTCTTTCTCGCTGTGCGCGGGCTTTATTAGTAGCGGTAGTACTCGGGCTTGAACGGCCCTTCCACAGGGATCCCGAGGTAGGAAGCCTGCGTTTCGGTCAACTTCGTGAGCTTCACGCCGAGCTTGTCGAGGTGGAGGCGGGCCACTTCCTCGTCGAGCTTCTTCGGAAGCGTGTATACGTTGATGGGGTACTCGCCCTGCTTCGTGAACAGCTCGATCTGGGCAAGCACCTGGTTGGTGAACGAGGTCGACATCACGAAGGACGGGTGTCCGGTGGCGCAGCCGAGGTTCACGAGGCGTCCGCGCGCGAGCAGGATGATTTCGCGACCGTCTGCGAAGTGGAACTTGTCGACCTGCGGTTTGACGTTGATTTCCGTCACGTCGGGCTGCGACTCGAGCCAGGCGACGTCGATCTCGCAGTCGAAGTGGCCGATGTTGCACAGGATGGCCTGATCCTTCATTGCGCGCAGGTGCTCCCCGCGGACGATGTCGCGGCAGCCCGTGGCAGTGACGAAGATGTCGCCCAGTGGAGCGGCCTCTTCCATCGTGATGACCTGGTAGCCTTCCATGGCGGCCTGCAGGGCGCAGATCGGGTCGATCTCGGTGACGAGGACGCGGGCGCCGAAGCCGCGCATCGACTGGGCGCATCCCTTGCCGACGTCGCCGTAGCCAGCCACGACCACGACCTTGCCCGCGACCATGATGTCGGTGGCGCGCTTGATACCGTCGGCGAGTGACTCACGGCAGCCGTACAGGTTGTCAAACTTTGACTTTGTAACAGAGTCGTTGACGTTGAACGCGGGGGTCTTCAGTTCGCCCTTGCGATGCATTTCGTAGAGGCGGTGCACACCGGTGGTGGTTTCCTCGGTGATGCCGCGGATCTCCTTGAACATCTCGGGATACTTGTCGTGCACAAGGACGGTGAGGTCGCCGCCGTCGTCGAGGATCATGTTGAGCGACTGTCCGTCGGGCCAGCGCACTGTCTGCTCGATGCACCAGTCGTACTCTTCGAGCGTTTCGCCCTTCCACGCGAAAACAGGAATTCCACGGGCTGCGATGGCTGCCGCGGCGTGATCTTGCGTGGAGAAGATGTTGCAGGAACTCCAGCGCACCGAGGCGCCCAGTTCGATCAGGGTCTCGATGAGCACGGCGGTCTGGATGGTCATGTGGAGGCAGCCAGCGATGCGTGCGCCTGCCAGGGGCTTGGTCTTGCCGTACCGTGCGCGGACGGCCATCAGGCCGGGCATCTCCTTCTCGGCCATCTCGATCTCCTTGCGCCCCCAGTCAGCCAGGGAGAGATCGGCAACCTTGAAGTCTTCGCGCGTCGTGAGTGCAGGGGTCATTGTGTCCTCCGTTCGAGGGTCCACTTGTTGCGGTCACCTCGCAGTTGTGGTTGGTTCCGGGCGCACGGCGTGAGGGGCGCGGCGTGGGGATGCCCGAGAAAGGCCCTCCTTTCGGGGTGTCTGGGGGCGATTCCTCTTCCGCCCGACGCGGTGGGTACGTGGCGCGCGGGGCGGGGACGTGGCGCGCGAGGCGGGGACGTGGCGCGCGAGGAGGGGTGGATGGAGCGACGAGGGAAGAAGCACGGAGATTCGCTGCACGAAGACGATTGTGCGCGAGCGGAAGGGTGGACGGTGCGATGATGGACATGCCACGACGGAGTACTTTACGGCAACGGTGCAGTGTGACGGTAGCCAGCCTGCTGGCCCTGGTGCTGCTGACCTGGCGGCTCGGGTCACCGCCACCCGCACAGGCGCGCGCACCTCGCGCCGCGCGTCGCCAGGCCTCAGGGTCCGGCGTCGTTCGGTACCCTGGCTTGCGTTTCTTGCGCACGAACCGTCATGGGTACCGGGAGTATGTCGACACGCGGGACGGATCCGTGCTCGTCCTCGTTCCGGGCGGCACCTTCACCATGGGCGCGTCGAGGTCGTATCCGGACCAGAAACCTCCGACGCGTGTTGCTGTGAAGTCTTTTTTTCTTGGGAAGTTTATCGTGACGAATGCCCAGTTCGCGCGTTTCGTTCATTCGACGGGCTACAATGCAGGCGCTGGATGGAAGACCGATGAGGGGGTCTGGGGTGCGCGTGCCCCCGTCGCATGCGTCTCGTGGCACGATTCGGAGGCTTATGCGAAGTGGGCCGGCCTGCGCCTTCCCACCGAGGCTGAGTGGGAATACGCCGCACGCGGTCCGAAGGATCTGCGCTACCCGTGGGGCAACACATGGAATGACCGCCTGTGTTGCAACAGCGTGGGGACTGTGGAGCCAGGCGGTCCGCATCCCGTGGGCAGTTATCCTGGAGGCGCTTCTCCGTTCGGGTGCCTGGACATGGCCGGCAACATGCGCCAATGGTGCTCGACTCTGTACCGTCCGTATCCCTATCGTGCCGACGATGGGCGCGAGAATTTGAGTGCGCCGGGTCTGCGCGTGTTGCGCGGTGAGTGCTGGAATACTTTCTGCCAGGACTTCTTCCACTGCGCTCATCGCCAGAACGACGACCCGAGCGACCGCCTGGACTTCTATTCCTTCCGCGTCGCAAGGTCCATCTGACGATATACCAGATAATATCTCAGTTCATGCCGCATGAACTGGGATTTTATCTGGTATATCCCATGAAGTGCGCGCACGGGACGCTACTTCGCGGAGACCGTCGAGCTCGTCCCTGACCTTGATCCTGCCTGGGACGAGCGGGGGAGCGTTCGGCCGCGGACGGACGGGCCCGATGCGCATGCAAGCGGATGACCTCGTGTCCACCAGGCGCGGGTCTCGTGGCGGGCAACAACCGTTGTGCTGAGTGAATATGTCGCATTGCGCAAATGTAGCTCATGGCGTACCGCCGTGAACACCTACCGCCGTGAACACGCGGCCGCGCGCCCGGCTGCACAAACCCGTCGAGGCGGCCGCGAAGACGCCAGTGCCCGTGAAAATGCCGTGAAAAGGTCCCGAGAGCATGTCCACCAACGACGATATGGATCGCCGAGCGTTCTTGAAGGAGATAGTGGTCGGCACCGTGTCGCTGTCGGCGATGGCGGCAACGACCCGGTTTGCGATGGCCACCCCGGCCGTCCCCCGTTTGCCTTCATCGGTCGCGGTTGCGCGCTATCCGATCGACCCTGACGTCCGTACCACGATCCAGAGAACGATCGCGTTTCCGTCGGTGAAGGGGTTGCTTCCTCCCGAGTTGCCGCGCATCGAGGAATACCGGCGGTACGGCTACGGCGTGTGGCACTATGGCCCCGGCCTTGGGTTTGACATGGTCTCGCCGTACACCAGTGCGTTGGTCTGGGCCGTCGGGGACCTTTTTTCTCCGCACGGCGGTACCCTGAACCTGATGAAGCCCGTCAACTACATGGGGACGCTCGACGGCTCCACCCCCGACGGGCGCATCGTGGGGGCGGGTCCCGTCTCGAGTTTTGGCGCTGCACCGACGGTCACGGCCGACCCGAACCGGCGTCCGCTCACCAGTCACCAGTGGATTTCGGAGTTCCTCAAGACGTCTTCCGCTCCGGTTGGACACGGCTTCAATCTGGTGGACCCGCACCAGGGGGACGGCTTCGCCTGCTACAGCTTTGTCCCCAGGGCCGATGTGCCGCTCAAGGTGATCGTGCTCGACGACAACCAGGCGCTGGCGGACGGTTCCTACGACATTCACGGCCACGGCTTCCTCGACGAGCAACGGTGGACGTGGCTTCGAAAGGAACTGGCCGACGGCGACGCGGCCGACCAGCTCATGATCGTGGCGGCCCACATTCCCATCGGCGTGGCGCCGCTCGGGTCGCAGGTCGAGTGGTGGCGTCCTGACCTGGATCCGTATGCCGGCGCGCCCGTTCCGGGTCACGGGAAGCCGCGCATCCAGAATGCCGTCACGTTGCGCGGTCTTGTCACGGAGCTGCAGAGCCACCCGAATTTTCTCATGTGGATTGCGGGGCATCGCCACGTCAACGTCATCAAGGCATTTCCCGGGCCCACGCCCGAGCAGGGGTTCTGGCAGGTCGAGACGTCCTCGTTGCGCGATTTTCCGCAGCAGTTTCGGACGTTCGACCTCTACGTGAACAGCGACGACAGCGTGTCCGTCGTGGCCGTCAACGTCGACCCGTCGGTGGCGAAAGGAAGCCCCGCCGCCCGTTCGCGCGACCACGCGGTGGCGTGCCAGCAGATCCTGGAGTCGCCGCACATCCTTCAGCGGGCGAGCGAGCTCGTCGACATCGACACGCAGAAACTGGCCACGGGCGCCGACGGCAGGGTGTTGCCCGACACGTCGATTCGGCCGATGCCGACAGGGTCGTACAACGCGGAACTGCTCAAGCGCGTGAGTCCGCGCATGGCGGCGAGGTTGCGGGGCGTTGCTCCGCGCTGAGGACTCGCGGGGCCCGGGGCGCGTCTCGGTTTCGTGGCGATTTGCTGTGCGCGATTGTCGCGGTGCGGGGGACGCGCTTTGGGCTTAGCGTCCGCGGGGGACGCGCTCGGGACTTGCGTCCTTCCTATTTCCCCGCCGTCCCCTGTCGTGCTGCGTGCCCGTCGAAGTGCCTCTCCGCGTGATCCTCGGCGTGAACGACGCCCTGGCAGGCGCCCTGGCAGAGGTCCAGCGCACGGGACAGGTCGGCGATGAGGTCGTCCACCGCTTCCACCCCGATCGACAGGCGGACGGTGCCGGGCGAGACGTTGGCGCGACGCAGGGTGTTCTCGTCCACGTTCCAGTGCGAGGACATCACGGGGATGATGGCCAGCGACTCCACTCCGCCGAGACTGGCGGCCTTTTGAAACAGCGTGAGGCTGTCCACGAAGCGGCGGGCTTCGGGGAGACCGTCGAGGTCGAACGACACGAGGCAGCCCGTGCCTTCCAGCGTGGAGGCGAGTGCGTGATCGGGATGGGACGGCACCGACGGATGCCAGACGCGGAGCACCTCGGGGCG